>JBGQLF010000393.1:0-8037 GCA_041499985.1 Gemmataceae bacterium | reverse complement strand
GTGGCGTTCGCACCCGATGGGCGGATGTTGGCGACCACCCATGCGGATAAAGCAGTCCGGCTCTGGGAGGCGACCACTGGAAAGGTGCGTTTCACCTTCCCCGGTTCCGTGGCCGCCCATTCGCCGGTAGTGTTCAGCCCCGATAGTCAGGTGGTTGCCGCCGTGGCAGAGGATAAGACCATTAAGCTCTGGTCCGCGTCCACGGGTCTGGAGTGGGCCAGCCTTCCAGGACACACGGCACCCGTGTCGGCGTTGGCCTTCGCTCCGGACGGTCAGACCCTGGCCTCCGCTGGCCAGGATGCGACGATTCGCCTCTGGAAATTGAGCGGATCGCAACCGGTACAGCGCGCGGTGCAGCC
This sequence comes from Gemmataceae bacterium, assembly GCA_041499985.1. Lineage (GTDB taxonomy): Bacteria > Planctomycetota > Planctomycetia > Gemmatales > Gemmataceae > JBGQLF01. The sequence continues at coordinate 7,678 of JBGQLF010000393.1, read as the reverse complement.
CCTGCCAGCGGGAGCGGCTCTGGCACTGGCCTTTCGCCCGGATGGCCAGGAACTCGCGATCGGAACCGACTCGGGTCGGCTTCTCCTCTGGCAAGCCGCGACCGGTCAGGAAAGCCGCTCCTGGCAGCTGCCGGGAGCGATCTACGGACTCAGTTTCGCTGCCGACGGCCGGCACCTGGCGACTGCCAACGGCAACGGGACGGTCTACGTTTTCCGCCTGTCGGCGCCGCTGGCCAAGGTAGGTCCGTAACACTGGCTGGGTGGCACGCCCTGAGTCTTCGAAGGGCGTGGTCGGCAAGCTCCTCACGCCCTTCGAAGACTCAGGGCGTGCCACCCGTTATTTTTCGCGGCTAAACGATCGGCCTCAGTTCTTCTTCAGCAACCCCCGCCCTTCGAGCCACGCCGCCAGGCGATCCGGCCAACTCGACAGCACGGGATCCTTCGGCGCCAGGCCGACTCCGTGCCGGCCGTGCTCGTAAATATGCAGTTCCGCCGGCACGCCGGCTTTACGCAGCGCCAAGTAAAACTGTACGCTGTTTTCCGGCGGCACCCCTTTGTCCTCGTTGGTGTGGAACAGGAACGTCGGCGGCGTCCGGGCGGTCACGCGCTTGTCGTTGGACAAATCCTCTACCAGCTTGGGATCGGCTTCCTTGCCCAGCAGGTTATTGCGCGAACCCAAGTGGGCATACGGCGGAGTGAACGTGATAACGGGATAGCACAGGATCAGAAAGTCCGGCCGGCTACCGACGCGCTCCATCGGCTCGCCGGCATCGAGCTTGCCTTCCTCGAAATGGGTGCCGGCGGTCGAGGCCAGGTGTCCGCCCGCCGAGAAGCCCCAGATGCCGATGCGATTGGGGTCCACCTGCCACTCGTTCGCCCGGGCGCGCACCATGCGCAAGGCGCGCTGCGCATCTTGCAGCGGAGCGGGATGGTGGTAACGCGGCCCCAGCCGATACTTGAGCACAAAAGCGGCCACACCATGAGCATTCAGCCACTCCGCGGGCTGACGACCTTCATGATCGACGGCGAGCGCGCCGTAACCGCCACCCGGACAGATGACCACGGCGGCGCCATTGGCCTTCGCGGTGGACGGTAAATAGATCGACAAAGTCGGCTGATCGCGGTCTTCGCTCCCCACAGCGCCGGGCGCTCCCTGCGGCCAGAGCAGCTCAACCTTCGGCTCGGCCAGGCTCGCCGTGTACAGAGCAACGGTAAGGGTGATCGTGGTAAGCAACATGCTGGTCTCCCCCAAGGCGGCTTAGCGGACGTCGCGCCACAGCCAACGGAGCGAATCGGGCAGGATAGCGCCGCCGTGTTTGCCGTTGTGGGCGCCGTCGCCATAAACGAACTGGTAGTCGTACTTGGCGAACTTCAGGGCCGAGGCCATCTGCTGATTGGCGAGCGGCCAATTACCAAACTTGTTGTCCAGGTCGCCGGAGCCGTCTTGTAGGAACACGCGGATCGGCTTCGCCGGCTCAGTCTTGCGGACCCGCCCCGGATACACGTCGCCGCCGCGGATGTTGGTGAAGCTGCCGACGTGGCTGAGGACCTTGCTGAACAGATCGGGCCGTTCCCAGGCCACCGTGAAGGCACAGATGCCGCCGGAACTGGCGCCGCCAATCGCCCGCCCGGCCGCATCCTGACGCAGGTTGTACTCTTTGCCCACCTCGGGCAGGATTTCCTTTTCCAGGAAGCGAGCGTACTGATCCGACAGCGTATCGTATTCGAAACTGCGGTTGGCCTGTGGTTTCCCGGTCGGTTCTTTCGCGGGAGTCGTGCCCGGATTGATGAAGATGCCAATGGTCACGGGAAGCTCTTGTTTGTAAATCAGGTTGTCGAAGACAATGGGAACCCGATATTGGCCTTTCTCACTGACGTTGACGTAGCTGGCACCGTCCTGAAAGACCATGACGCAGGCCGGCTTCTTGGGGTCATATTGGGCGGGCACATAGATCCAATAGTCCCGGACCGTGCCGGGGAAGATGGTGCTGGTCCAGGAGTGCTTGGTCACTTTGCCTTTGGGCACGCCCGGCTGCTCCTTCGAGTCCGGGCCGAGTTGGTAATCGTCCGCCGCTCGCAGGGCCGACAGCGGAGCCAGCAGAAACAAGGCAGCGCAGGCTAGACGTAGGTGCATAAACAGAGCCTTTCCAGAAACGAACCGTTCCCTTTTCCAGTAGAACGGAATTCATTCCGTTCTACGTCCAGTAGAACGGAATGAATTCCGTTCTACGTCGCATGGCGTCATTCCCAGGCAACGCCATGCCAACAGGGGGCAGCGTAACACGGCAGTCCGGCAGAGGCAACGACGCAGAGAACAACTATTTCCCAACTTCCGCCGCCTTCGGCACCACGACATTCGGAATCTCCAGCTGCTTGACTTGGTCATTAAGCTTGGCCAAATCGCCGCTGAGCAGCGTACTCAGTTCGGCCGCGTATTGCTGCAACTCGCGCGCCTGCTCGGCGTGCACGTCCCGCACTCCCTGCGGCGGCGCCCCATCGCCCTCGCTGAGGCACTCGAACAGGAAGCCGAGCTGGGAATACAGTTTGGCCCCTCCTTTTTGGGCGAGAATGTCATACGTCACCTCTGCCTTGGGATTGTGCAGCTTGGCCTCCAGGGCATCGAGCTTGCCGGTCAGTTCCTGAGCGGCTTTGCACAACGGCTCGGTCTTGGCATCTTCTTTCCAGAATTCAATACGGCCGGCCAGCTGCTTCTTGATGCCGCGGATCTGGTTCACCATCTGTGCCAGGCGCGAAATGTCGTCACGCACGGTCAAAGCGAACTTCAGCTGCTCATCCAGCTCGGATACAGAGAGCTGCCCTCGGTGATCGAGCTGTACAGCCACCATCGTGATCAACGGCTTATCCGCGACCGTCAGCTTGAGCGTGTAGGTGCCGGGGTTGGCCAACGGCCCAATGGCCGGATTGCCCGTATCGATCTTGGCGCCTTTGATGATCGTGGCGCCCTTGTAGTGCAGATCCCAGACGACGCGCTGAATGCCCGCCTCGGTCGGCAACAACGTCTTCTTGGGCATCTCTTCCGGCGCGTCCGGATCGTCCTTGGCGATCTCGTCCGGCTCGGGCTTGCTGCTTAACTTATTCACGAGCGTCCCCTGGGCATCGAGGATCTCCAGTGTGATGTCGCCCTTGGGTTTCTTCTTCAGGTAATAGTGGATGACGGCGCCACGCGGTGGATTCTCGCCCGGACTCTTGCCGGCGTAGGCTTGATGGTAGCGGTAACGCACGCCAGCCTGTACCGGGAATAGATGCACGTCCTGATCCGCGATGGCCGGCCCCATTTCGCGGAGCGGCGTCAGGTCGTCGAGGATCCAGATCGAACGGCCATTGGTGCCAACGACCAGGTCGTTGTTCTTGACCACCAGATCGTGTACCGCCACGGTCGGTAAATTCAGTTTGAGCGGCTGCCAGGTGGCGCCGTCGTCCGTGGAGAAAGTCACGCCGCGTTCGCTGCCGGCGTACAGCAGGCCCTTCCGCTTGGGATCTTCACGAACAGCGTGCAGATAAACGTCCTGCGGCAGCTTGGCGGTCAGGCTCTTCCAGGTCTTGCCGGCATCCTCGGTCTTGAACAAGTAGGGGCGCATGTCGTCCAGTCGATGGGCCTCGACGACGACGTAGGCCGAGCCGGCGTCGAACGGCGACGCTTCGATGCAACGAACCGTGCCCCACTCCGGCAGATCCGGGATGTTGGCCGTGACGTTGGTCCAGGTCTTGCCGCCGTCGCGCGAGACCTGCACCAAGCCATCGTCGCTGCCGGCCCAGAGCAGGTCCTTCTGCTTGGGCGATTCGGCGATGGCGAAGATGGTGCCGTAGACTTCCACGCCGGTGTTGTCGCCGGTGATCGGGCCGCCGGACCATCTCTGCCGGGTCTTGTCGTTGCGCGTCAGGTCCGGGCTGATCGCGGTCCAGTGCAAGCCGCCGTCGGTCGTCTTGAACAGCACGTTGGCGGCGTGATAAACGACTTTGGCATCGTGCGGCGACACCAGGATCGGGGCCGTCCACTGGAAGCGGTAGCGCAGGTCCTCGGCGCCATATCCAGATGGATTGAACGGGTAGACACTGACGTTGCGCGCCTGCCGTGTGCGATGATCATAGCGGGTGATGATGCCGCCGTATTCGCCGGCATAGACGATGTTGGGATCGGACGGATCGGGCGCCGTGAACCCAGTTTCGCCGCCGCCAACGCCGTGCCAATCGCTCAGGGCAATACCACTCACACTCAGGCTATTGCTCGGTCCGGAGGCGGTACCGAGGTCCTGCATGGTGCCGGAGATGTGATACGGCGTCCGATTATCGACATTGATACGATAAAATTGGCTAATCGGCAGAGGCGGCGCGTACCAACTCTCGCCGCCGTTGGTCGTGATGTCCACGCCCCCGTCGTTACTGCTGATCATGCGCCGCGGGTTGAGCGGGTCGATCCAGATATCATGGTGATCGCCGTGGTGGATGCCGCGCACTTGCTTGAACGTCTTGCCGCCGTCGATGGTCTTGAGCATCGGCACCTGCGGGCACCAGACGACGTCGGGGTTCTTCGGATCAATGGTCAGAGTCGAGTAATACCACGCCCGCTGCCGCAGCGCCCGGCTGGAATTGAACAGCTTCCAGGTCTCGCCACCATCGTCGGAGCGGAACAGGCCGCCTTTCTCCGCCTCGATCAGCGCATACACCCGGCGCCCATCCGACGGGGCCACGCCGACACCGATCTTGCCCCAGATTCCTTCGGGGAGTCCCTTGCCTGTCAGCTGCTTCCAGGTGTCGCCGCCGTCACGGGACACGTACAGGCCGCTGCTGGGGCCGCCGCTGGTCAACTCCCACGGCTTGCGCCGCGTTTGCCACAGGCCGGCAAAGAGAAGGCGCGGATTGGACGGATCGAAGCAGACGTCGGAGGCCCCGGTATCGCGATCCTTGGCGAGCACCTGCTGCCAGGTCTTGCCGCCATCGGTGGTGCGGTAGACGCCGCGCTCGGTATTGGGACCGAACGCATGGCCCAAAACGGCGGCGAAGGCAATATCCGGATTGGTCGGGTGGACGATCATCGTGCCGATCTGGCCTTCTTGTTTCCAGACGTGCTTCCAGGTCTTGCCGGCATCGGCGGACTTGTAAATGCCGTTGCCGGCGGCGACGTTGCCGCGGATGTTGGCCTCGCCGGAGCCGGCGTAGAGGATGTTGGGATCGGACGCGGCGATGGCCAGCGAGCCGATCGAGGAGATCGGCTGATCCTCGAAGATCGGCTTCCAGTTGATGCCACCGTCGCTGGATTTCCAGACCCCGCCCGCTGCGGTGGCGGCGTAATACGTAAGCGGGTCGCCGGGAACGCCCGCGGCGCGAGCGACGCGCCCCCCGGCCGCGGGGCCGATGGAGCGGTACTTGAGATGTTTGAACTCCGCGGGAGTACCCCCGGCCTTCTCTTGTGCAGCGAGGGGTGCCGTCAGTGCGAGTCCGGCGAGGGTGATCGCCGTGAGGCTGCGGAAGACGCGTGGCATTCTTTTCTGGATGCTTCTCATGGTGTTCTCATCGTTGAGCTACGGATAACGTAGGCGGGCCAGCGGGGGCAGCCCCCGCTGGCCAAGTCACAAAGCAGAGTTCACTTCTTGCTGTGGACGAACTTATTGGGCGTGCCTTCCAATGGACCGCCGGCCTCCGGCCGCCAGAGCACGACCTCCTCAATCTTACGGGCCAGGGCAAAGTCATTATCGGTGATGCCGCCGGCGGAATGGGTCTTGAGCTTGACCCAGAGCTTACCCCAGGTAATGGCCAGATCAGCATGGTGCCAGGCCGCCTCACACAGGTAGCCGATGGCATTGGTTAGCATCAAGGTCGTCGGCCAACCGTCGGTGTTGTATTTGCGCCGCAGCCAACCGTCTTCCAGGTACCATTCGTCCAGGCCCAGTTCTTTGATCTTGGTCTGCACTTCCTCGGGACTGTAGACGTGCTTCTGCTTCTCCGCCATACGCATCGCTCCTTTCGGACCATCGGGCGCGTACAATGGAACCATAGCTTGTTGTATCCGTTCGCCGGCGTACGGTGCTCTCCAAAGCGAGAAGGACCTTGGTCCAACAGATCAGTGTACACGACCTGGCCGAGAAAATGACTGCCGGCGAGCCGGTTTACTTGCTCGATGTACGCCAGCCGTGGGAGCACGCGCTGGCCGCCTTGCCGGGCAGTGTGCTGCTTCCGCTGGCGCAGCTGCTCAGCCGGGCCGCGGAGGTGCAGCCTCCGGAGGGGGCGCTTATCGTCGCCTACTGCCATCACGGCATCCGGAGTTTATCGGCGGCGGCACTGCTGGAGCACGTGGGCCTTCGGCCCGTCGTGTCGCTTGCCGGCGGCATTGACGCCTGGTCGTGCCAGGTGGATCCGGGCGTGCCACGCTATTGACTGCTTCCGGGCGCCGAAGCGGGTACAATGGCACGGGAAAGCCAGGACGACCGTTCCGCGCTGGCGCCAAGCTGGAGTGGGCCTGATCATGCCGCTGCACGACTGGAGCGACGACCGCGGGTGGGATAGTGTCCATCAACTCTGGATTGTTCACCTGCTCTTCTGGCTGCGGGAACGGTTGCCCGCAGGTTATCGCGCCTACCTCGGCTCCGTCCCCGGATTGACGATCGAAACCGAAGCCGGCCGACCGGACGTGGGCGTTCGTCCGTGGCGGCCTGAGGCCAAGCCTCCTGAGAGCCCCGGCGTGGTAGCCGAAGTGTCGGCTCCCGATTACCGCGGAGTCGCCGGGTTCACGCGTGACCCGCAGCTGGCGGTCCATGTCGTGCGCCAAGGCCAGTTGATCGCGGCCATCGAGCTGGTCTCTCCCCGGAACAAAGACCGTCCCGCCGCCCGCGAACATTACACGTCCCGTTACCTGGGTTACATCTGGGACGGCGTTCACCTGCTGCTGGTAGATGTGCACCGCCGACCGCTGGGCTTTTCGTTCGCCGACGCCGTAGCCGCGGAGCTGCATTATCCGCAGCCCGCGTGTCCCGCTCCGCACGCGATCAGCTGGAACGTCGGCGGCCCAAGCTCCGAAGGGGGCCGGTTCCTCGACACCTGGTACCGCCCGCTGACGGTCGGTCAACCACTGCCTGCGTTGCCCCTGGCGCTGACCGCCGAGCAGGCTGTCACGGTCGACCTGGAGCAGACCTACGCCCAGGCCGCCGCCGATGCGTATCGTGAGTGACCGCCACGGCACAAGAGGGCTGCGCTCTCGGAAGGCCCGGGCCAAGACTTGGGAAGCTCATGGAGGCGTTCGATGCAACGGTGGATGCGGCCGATCGATCACGTGACGGCTCCTGTCTGCTGGCTGATGCTCGGGTTGTTTCTCGGCCCTCTTGCCCTGGGGGCCAGGGCCTTGGCCGAGACCCCGTCGGATCTGGCCCGCTACGATGCCCTCGTCCAACCCGCGGACCGCCAGCACTGGTCGTTTCAACCGATCCGGCAGCCCGCCCTCCCTCCAGTCAAGGAGGTCGCCTGGGTGCGCAACCCCATCGACCGCTTCGTGCTGGCCAAACTAGAAACGCAGGGTTGGCAGCCGGCACCGGCCGCCGAGCCCCAGGCGCTCTTGCGCCGGATCTACCTGGACCTGCTCGGTCTGCCGCCGACCCTCCAGGAGCAGGACGCGTTTCGGACCGATCCCTCGCCGCAAGCTCTGGACCGCGTGGTCCGCGACCTGTTG
>JBGQLF010000392.1:0-8041 GCA_041499985.1 Gemmataceae bacterium | reverse complement strand
CTGCCAAGAAAGAAGAGGCCAGCAAAGGCACACCCGCGGAACCGAAGCCACCGGAGAAGCCGCGCACGGTCGAGACGATGGAGCCGTATCGGGCACTGTTTAGGGGCAAGATCCCGGTCCTGGTGGAAGCCCACCGCGCCGACGCGATCCGGTTGGCGATCCAGATCTGCCGCGATGAGTTCAAGCTGCACACGGTCTTGCTTGGCGCCGATGATGCGTTTCGCCTGGCGGATCTGCTGGCCGAGAAGCAAGTAGCGGTCGCCGTTGGGCCCGAAGTGATGCGGACGGTGGACCGCGAGCCTGTCAACCTCGCCCAGGTGCTGGCCAACCGCGGCATCCCCTTCGGCTTCCAGTCGAAGGCGACCACCGGTGTCAAGACATTGCCGCTGGCCGTGCAGTATGCCGTGTATCGTGGCTTGGGCACTGGCGATGCCCTGGCGGGGTTGACGGCCACGCCGGCGAAGCTTCTGGCGATCGATCGGCAGGTGGGCACGTTGGCCGTGGGCAAGGATGCCGATCTGGTGGTGCTCAGTGGACCGCCCTTTGCGCCTTCCAGCCGGGTCCTGGCCGTGATGATCGACGGTCAGTGGGTCTACCAAGAAGAGGATGACCGCTAATGCAATACTCCTTTGTGCTCGCCTTCTGTGGACTCTGGGCACACGCCATGCTGTTGCCCGCGGCGGATCCGCCCGCCAAGCCTGCCCCGCCGAAACTGGCCTTGCACGTCGGCAAGATCATCACTTGCGCCGGCCAGCCGATCGTCAACGGAACTATTCTGATCTCGAACGGCAAGATCGAGGCCATCGGCCCACGGGCCCAGATCAAGGTCCCGGCCGGCTATACCGAGATCGACCAGAACGACAAGTTCGCCATGCCTGGCCTGGTCGATGTGCATAGCCATGTAGGTGGCTCCGATGACATCAATGAGATGGTCTACCAAACCAATCCCGAGCTGCGCATCCTCGATCAGATTAAGCCGCACAATGAACGTCTCAAAACGGCGGTGGCCGGCGGGGTCACCACCATCAGCTTCATCCCCGGCAGCGGCACGAACATGGGCGGCTGGGGAGCGCTGATGAAGACCGGTCCCGGCACGCTCGACGAAGTGCTCGTCCGCTTTCCGGGCGTGCTGAAGATTGCCCAGGCCGGCAACCCGGAGCGGCGCGGCGGCGAAGTTGGCTCCGGCCGGATGGGCATGAACCATGTCATCCGCGAACAGCTGCGTATCGGCAAGGGTTATGTCCAGGATTGGGATGATTGGGAGGCCGGCAAGCGCAGCACCAAACCCGAGGTCAACCTCCGCCTGGAATACTTCAAACCGCTGTTTCACCGCCAGATTCCCATCCTGGTGCACACGCAGGGCTACCAGGTCATTCAGTCCACGCTGCGGATCTTGCATGACGAGTTCAACCTGAAAGTGATTATCGGCCACGCCTGCTTCGACAGCTACCGCCTGGCCGAGGAGACGATGCGGCGCGGCATCCCGGTGATGTCGGGGCCACGTATCTTCCGCTACGACAACGAAACCGGCCAGATCCAGGGCATCGTGGCTGAGTATTACAAGCGGGGCGTTCGCTTTCTGGGGGTCAATACCGACGCACCGGTCGTGCCGCAGGAAGAGCTGTTCTTCCAGGCGACGATGGCCGTGCGTTTCGGCTGGACCGAGGAAGACGCCCTGCGTGGCTTAACCATCGAGCCGGCCAAGGCACTGATGATCGAGCACCGCGTTGGCTCGCTCGAGGTGGGCAAGGACGCGGACATTGTGGTCACGACTGGCCCGATCATCGATCCACGGTCGTATGTCACGCAGGTGCTGATCAACGGCAAGGTCATTTACGACACGCAGAAGGATCGGCGCAGGTTTTGAGCAAGCGCGAGGTTTCCATGCTTATGCTCGTCGAACGTTATCTGAGCCCGAAGCGCCAGCGAGGGACGCAGTTTCCCTCGCTGGCGCTTCGGGCTTATAAGCCGGTGCTGGTGCTCGGTTTGGCCTGTGCCGCGATTGCGGCTCCCGCCACTGCACAGGAGGCCGCGCTGGCGCTACGCGGAGCCACGATCGAGACTGCGGGCAAGGCCGGGCGCATCGAGAAAGGTACGCTCGTCCTCCGCGGCGGCAAGATCGAGGCGGTCGGGGCCGATATCAAGATTCCCGAGGATGCACGCATTCTCGACATGTCGGGCAAGACGATCCTGCCAGGCATCGTCGATCCGTTCCGCGAGGTGAACATCGCTGGCGACACGGCCGATGCTCCTCCCCGGGCCGTCGTCATCGGTCGGCGCGGCGGCGGACGAGGCCAACTCGGCGGATTCGCCCCGGCCGGCTTCACGCGCGTGGCCGATAACTTCTACCCCTACGAGTCCGGCTACCGCGTCCTGCTCCGCTCGGGTCTCACCGGGCTCAACCTGGTAACCAACGGCTATGGTCAGGCGGCCGTCGTTCGCCTCACGCCCACTCAGCCCGAGACGATGCTGCTCAATCCGGATGGTATCGTGTACACCGCCGTGAGCAACGATAGCAACAGCCTGGACACCGTCCGCAATGCCCTGGAAACGGTTGTGCGGGTCCGGCAGGGTGGTTCCCTGCCTTCGGCGCCGGCCGCCGGTCCACCCACTGCGGAGCGCCGTGCGGGGCCACCTCAGGGTCGGCGCGGCGGTCGAGGTGCCCGCGGAGGCGGGCCGATGGCGGGAGCGGGTCCCATCGCGCTCGACGCCACGACCCTGAAACTGTGGGATGCCGTCCATGACGGCAAGGCGCCGCTGTTCGCCAACGTCAACAGCGCTGCCGCGATCGTCCATCTGCTCAAGGTGCTCGAGCCGTACAAGGACATCAAGCTGGTGCTCGTGGCCTCGGGAGCCAGTCTGTATGAAACCCTGGGCCTGCTCACTGACCGCTCGGTACGGCTGATCGTTCGGCCCGACGTGACCCTGAAGCCCAACACGCGCGACCGCATCAACATCGCCCAGATGCTCCACAAGGCGGGCCTGGAATTCGCCTTTACGCACCCCGCCAGTCCGAATGAATTGCTCGCGACCCAGGATTTTCCCCTCTTTACGGTCGCCTATGCCGTGAAATGTGGTCTGCCCCGCGCGGTGGCCCTGCAAGCGCTCACCGCCCGGCCGGCTGCTTTGCTGGGTCTCGACCAAACGCTGGGTTCGATCGAGGCGAACAAGTCGGCCAACCTGTTGATCTTTTCCGGCGACCCACTGGATCCCAATAGTCAGCTGAGCCAGGTGCTCATTGAAGGGAGGATCGTTTATGACAACTAAGCTCCTCTTATCCGGCGTCGCCCTGGCCTACCTGCTCGCTGTCCTGCTCCCCGCGCCAGCGCTTTCTGGTGCGGACGAACCAGAGCAGGGCAAACCCCAGCCGGCCCAGAAAAAAGCCGAGCCGGCCGCGAAGGCCGTCAAGGAGGACAAGGCCAAGCTCGTGGCTATCGTCGGCGGCGATGTGTACACGATTACCCGCGAAGTGATCCGCGGAGGTACGGTGCTGGTCCAGGATGGCAAGATCCTTCGCGTCGGTCAGGATCTCGCGATCCCCGCTGGAGCGACCGTCCTCGATGCCAAGGGCAAGTACGTCCTGCCGGGATTCGTGGCCGTGAGCATGTCGGGCGTCGGCGTGCGCACGCTGGGCGTTGGTACGGGAGGCCCCGGCGGCGGCCGCGCCGGCGGTGGCAAGCTCGCCGACTCGCTCGATCCGTTCGATCGCAGCATCAAGTTCTGCCTGGGTGTCGGCATCACGACCGGCTGTGTCGAAGTGGAAGGCGGCCTCGGTCGGCGCTTCGGCCGGGATGAAGACGATGAGGAAGACGACACGCGAGTCTGCCCGTGCTGCGGTCTGACGCTCCTGCCCACGGAGCCGATCACGCCGCCGATTCCCACTGCGGCGACACCGCGTCGCCACGCAGTGTTGAAGATGAGCTACGGTGATTTGGGAGCGATGCTGGTCAAAGAAAACGCTTTCTATCACCTGCCTGGTAGTGGCCTGGCCGGGGCGATGAACCATTTCAACTGGCGCGAACAAATCCGCCTGGCGCGGAAGTACGTCGCGGATCAGGCCGAGCATGAAAAAGCGGTCAAGGCTGGCACGGCCTCGCGACCGCCGCGCAAGCCGGTCTCCGACGAGCTGCTTCAGGTCGTTCAGAAAGAGATTCCCCTGCGGACCGATGCCTCTTCGGTCGACCAGATTCGCGACATGATCAAGCTGGCCAAGGAGCTGGACTACAAGCTGGTGCTCGAAAATGTCCACGAAGCCTGGCTGATGGCCGACGAATTGGCCGAGGTGAAGGCATCCGTGGTGCTCACGCCCCGCAGCAAGCGCCGGGCATTTCCTGGCCGCGAAGAATCCTCGGGGAGCTCGATCGAGACCTCAGGGCGTCTCGAAAAGGCGGGAGTTCCCTTCGCCGTCAGTACGCAGCTGAATTCGGTGAGCCTGGACGGCGTGTACGCGGGCCGCGATCTAACCGGCCTGCCGCTGGAGGCCGCGTTTGCTGTCCGGGGTGGCTGTAGCGAGAAGGCTGCCCTGGAGGCGCTGACGATCGTGCCCGCGCGGGTCCTCGGCCTGGAGAGCCGTATTGGCAGCATCGAGGAGGGGAAGGATGCCGATCTGCTCATCCTGGATGGTCCGCCGCTTGATTATCGCACGTATGTGCAGACCGTGCTTGTCGGCGGCAAGGTTGCCTATGAGCGCAACCAGGATCGGGTGTATCCGACGTTTGAGCGCACGGGGCGCTAGGCCGGCCCGCGACAGCCGCCGCCGGCTTCTGGGAATGGACTCGTTGCATGGTCTTCCCTATCGTTGCGCGGAGCGCGCAATGATAGGGCACGACGGAGGAGCTTGTAGCCAAAGGAGTTGCGTTCCAGCCCGTCTATCGTTGCGCGCATTGCGCACACAGGCCTGTTTTTCGCTTTCCAGCCCAGGGCGCGCGCAACGCATTCGCATCCGAGAAAGTCATTACCCGGAAAGTAGGGTCGGCCGCGCTTCTTGGCCGCGGCGGCCGAAGAGGGTACCATAAGGTAACGCAAGCGCGTGGTTTTTTCAGGGTTTCCCGAATCTGGTCCGTGAATTCGGTAGTGCAGGTCGTTCTTTCTGGAAACGGAGGACTACGGTGGACATGCAGGAGTTTTTGAGAAACCGCAGCCAGTTTCCACCCGAGCAGTTGGAGCGGTACGCCGGAATGTACGTGGCTTGGAGTCCCGACGGCCAGACGATCCTCGCCAGCGATGTAGACGAGCTGCGTCTGGATGCTGCTGTCAAGGCAGCGGGCTATGACCCAGCGCACGTCGTCGTCTCGTCGATTCCCAAGCCCGACGAAGTGATCCTCGGTGGGGGAGGGCTGAGCACGTGATCGTTCGCTATCTGCCCATCCGCGCCCGGCAGCCGATTCCTTCGCTGGGTAGTGGAGGGTTCATGAAGGTTGGCACTCCGTGTTGTTAGCAAACCAGAGTAGCGAAGGAATACCACCGCGGATTTATCGAACCGGAGATCCCTCTCCTTCCAATCTGCGTGTTCGCCCAGGAGAAGAAAGCCTCTCGTTCCGTGATTCGCTTTCGAATCCGTGGCCGTTACCAGCGGGTCAACGTCCCGTTTTTCGACCAGGCGACAGATTCTTCGGGATCGATACAGCCAAGCTTCCCTCCGGCTCCGTGTTGGTCGATTATAATCCTCCGGGACATGTCTCCGTCACTGGAGTGGACGTTCAGACGCTCAAAGATGCTATCGTCGAGAGAGGAAAGTTTCCATCATGATCACCGCCGCGGATCGCATCACCCTGAACTGGCTTCGAACCATGGCGCACCTGCGTTCGCAAGTAGCCGAGTTTCGGCGCCAGTTGCTCTCCAGTCTGAAGCCTGTTATCGTGGAATGGGGAGTCGAGTGCAACGAGTATGAGAGCGGCTTGGTTCTCACAGTTTACGTCGATGCGGACTTGGGAGATGGTCGGGCCCTGGTTTGGTGGCTCGATGTCACCCACGATGGGGAGCGGTGGCATCTGGACCCGAGGGTAACGTGGAACGGGCAAGACCCCATCCTGGTTTTGGAGGAGCGAACAGTTGCCCACGCGGAAGACCTGGCCCAGGCACTCCCGCAGGTACTGGATGAGTTGCTGAACACCTACGAACAGGTGGTGCAAATTGGCAACGGTAAGACGTAGAGATCCTCTCGACCGACGTTTCCTATCCAGGGTATGCTAGGCAAAGGGCAGACTTCTCCGCTTGAGGTCATTATGCACAGTATCACGATCCATCTCGCGCCAGAGACCGAGCGTCGCTTGAAGGAGCGGGCGAATCAGGCAGGGCAGACCGTCGAGGCGCTCCTCGGCCAGATCGCCGAGGAGGCTGCCCGGGAAGTGAATGGTGCCAACGCTGTTTCGCTGACCGTGGACGACAAGGGGCCGGACGAGCGCCCCTGGAGAGGGGTGTTCGTGCCCGGCCGGCCGCGGGAAGCGCTCTTCACGAAAGAACTGCTGGTCCCGACGGACGAACTGCCCAAGCGGGAGCCCTCGGTGAATCTGAACTGGCACCGTCCGGTGACCGACGATGAGTGAAGCTTGGTATGAGGTGGCGGGAGCCGAAAGTCCCCTCACCCAAGGAGACCTGATCTTCGACTGCCCACTGCTCTTGTGGGATAACGCCGCCGGTGCCACACTCGCCGAGGGGACCATCTCCCAAGCCTTCGCCCGCTTCTTCATGCGCGTCGGCCTTCCCCAGCCCGTGGCTCCGGCCTGGTAGCAAGACCTCCACCGCCAACTCGCTCCCGGCCAATTGCCAGGCCGACCTGGGCGCCCACCGCGCCCACAGCGAACAATCCCGTGAAACAAGGCTATGTCGAGGATCCCGTGCACTGGCGCTATTCCAGCGCTCGGAACTATGCTGGCCTGCCGGGACTGGTGGAGGTGGTGACGGACTGGGCGTGAGGGGGGCTGCAAAACGGAGTTTCGCGGACGGGCGTTCCCAAACAGGAGTTTGGGAACGAGGGAGGAAATCGGTTTTTTCCTGCGGTGTGCGTCCCGGAAATGCGCTTAACTTATCAGGGGGGACAACCAGCATGTCAGAAGCCAACGAAGTCCCGCGGGAACTGCTCGATCGCGCCGCTGACGGCGATCAGCGCGCGCTGGCCGATCTGTTGACGCCGTACCGCAGCCGGTTGAAGCGCATGGTGAAGATTCGACTCAACCCGCGCTTACAAGGCCGCGTGGACGCCTCCGACATCATTCAGGATGCCCTGCTGGAAGCGAGCCAGCGGCTGCGGGAATACCGGGACGGCCCCGGCATGCCGTTCTTTCTCTGGCTGCGCCATCTGGCGGGCCAGAAACTGATCGATGTTCATCGCCGCCACCTGGGAGCGCAAAAGCGGGACGCCGGCCTGGAGGTGTCGCTCCATCACGGGGCGTGGCCGGTGGCGAGTTGCACCTCGCTGGCCGAGCAGTTGCTCGGTCGTCTGACCTCGCCGTCGCAGGCCGCCATCAAAGCGGAGCTGCGCCTGCGCGTCCAGGAGGCGCTCAACAGCCTGGATCCGCTCGACCGGGAAGTGCTGGCGCTGCGCCATTTCGAGCAACTCAGCACAGCGGAGACGGCCGTGGCGCTGGGCATCGGCAAATCGGCGGCCAGTAGCCGTTACGTGCGGGCGCTGAAACGGCTCAAGGAGAGCGTGGTCTTCAACCCGGACGGCAAGCGCCTGGCTAGCGGTTCTAGGGACGGGACGGTCAAGGAGTGGGATGCGCAGACCGGCCAGGAACTCCTCTCCTTGAAGGCGAACTTCTCCACATGGGGAGGCCTGGCGTTCAGCCCCGACGGCAAACGGCTGGCCACCCATTCGCGGGACAAGCTCGCCAGCGGTGGTTGGAACATCATGGTGAAGGAGTTGGATGCGCAGACCGGCCAGGAACTCCTCTCCCTCCAGGGGCACACCGGCTGGGTCGGCGGCCTGGCCTACAGCCCGGACGGCAAGCGGCTGGCCAGCGCTTCTTGGGACCAAACCGTGAAAGTGTGGGATGCGCAGACCGGCCAGGAACTCCTTACTTGCAAGGGGCACACTGGCATT
>JBGQLF010000391.1:0-8043 GCA_041499985.1 Gemmataceae bacterium | reverse complement strand
TGTGCGAACAGGTTATTGTCGAGGAGAATAGTAAGAACGTCACCCTGGTCAACTGTTTCACACGTCTCAACGTGGAGCAGGTTCCCTCGGTCCCGCGCCGCTTTGCCGCATTTGCGTCTGTGATCGATGGGCTGGGAGAGATGGTCGTGGATCTGATCGTGTATCGCCTTGACAATTTTGAGGAGATCTACACGCAGTCCCAGCGGGCGCATTTCGTAGATAGGTTGCAGGAAGTGCGACTGCTGTTTCGCATCAATCAGTGTTCGTTTCCGGCGCTGGGGCGCTACCAGGTCAGCCTTCTGGCCGACAATGAACTGG
Organism: Gemmataceae bacterium; assembly: GCA_041499985.1. Classification (GTDB taxonomy): domain Bacteria; phylum Planctomycetota; class Planctomycetia; order Gemmatales; family Gemmataceae; genus JBGQLF01. Next base: position 7,725 of record JBGQLF010000391.1, on the reverse strand, counting down.
TGGCCCAGCGACTGCTCCAGGTGAATCTAAAGGAGAGTTCATTGTGAACGACTCGAAATCTGAACCGGCTCGCAACGAAGGACAGCCTTTCATGGATAGCGCCAATAGCATCGTCGTGGAAGTATCGGGGCCAGAGGACACCACGGTTCGCCCTCTTCGCCCGAGCCTTGCAAAGGCCATCGGTCAGGCGCAGGCCGCGCAAGTGCCACCCGGGGCTTCCGCTCGGCCAGCTTCGCCCACTACGGATTGAGCATCTGTGTATTCAAAACCGGTCAATGATAGTCCCCTGGATTCGCTGGTTTCAGGAGTCGAACCCCATGCGACCCGAAGAACTCGCCGAGCGCAAGCTGAAGCAGCCCTTCCAGCCGTTTCGCTTGCACGTCGCCGGAGGCGCCACCTACGAGATCCGCCAGTCCCAAATGATATGGGTGATGCTTGACCGGGTGCTAGTTTTCTTTCCCGATAAAAGACTCCCGCCGCCCGCGTTTGATGGTCACGAGTCGATACCCTTGGAGGACATCATCCGATTGGATCCTCTCGACTTGCCCGTACAACCGGGCTCCACTTGAGGAGAGCTGCCGAGTGTCTCCAGGGTTCGGCGAAGAGGCATTGAAACCTGATTCGGGCGCTCCGATGTCAGGCCATCAGCGCTTCTCCTCCTTGGAAAGCGGTATCGCCAGCTCGTACCGCGGTGGGAGATCAGGGGAGTGGCACACGCTCCTTAAACGCTACCTCTCCCTTCTCTATATCATACTGCCCTACCACGACGGCCAGCTGTCCCTTTCGGACCGCTTCCCGGATCAGTTCGCTCTCCTGAAGGAGGCGCACAGCCTGCTGGCGCGCATTCGCTTCGGCGAGATGGTTCAGGAACGCAGGTCCCGAGTTGCCGTGTGCCTGCCGGATCTCCGGCCGAAGTTCCGCCATCCGTTCTTGCAGGGCCCCCAGGTGTGGCGGCAGCGGCCGATCCCCCGCGTTGTAGACGGCTTCGATGGCGCCGCAGCCCTTGTGGCCCATCACCAGGATCACCGCGATGTGCAAATGCTCGATCGCGTATTCCAGCGACGCCAGCACATCATCGTCGACGACGTTGCCGGCGTTGCGAATATCGAATAGGCTCCCGATCTGCTGATCAAAAATGAACTCCGGGACAATCCGGCTATCGGCACAACAAAGAATGGCCGCTACGGGATGCTGGCCCTTGACCAGCTGTTGCCGGCATTCGCCGTCCCGGCGCGTATCGGTCGACAGGGTCCGCGCGGAGGCGACGTAGCGAGCATTGCCCGCTTTGAGCGTGGCCAGGGCCATGTAGGGTGTGATCGGCCCAGCGGGCTCGGGCGAGCCGAACCCCTCCAGCCCGGCCCAGAGCATGAGGCTGCCCACGGTCAGGGCGATCCCGACCAGGACAAGGCGAACGTATCGGTGCGACATGGGATGTGGTCCTCCTTGACCTCGGTGCGAGTTCGCTTGCAGAATCCATTCGGCAAGCAACGTGCAATTCAACCGGCGTCCCCGCGGCGCGCCGCGGGGACCCAGACGCTCTACTTCAAGCCCAGTTCCTTCAACTGCTTCCCATCCACGAGTGCCGGCGCCCCGGTCATCAAGTCGCGTGCCTTCTGATTCTTGGGAAACGCAATCACGTCGCGGATGTTGGCCGTACCCGACAGCATCATCGCCCAGCGGTCCAGCCCCAGAGCGATTCCCCCGTGCGGCGGCGCCCCGTAGCGCAACGCATCCAGCAGGAAGCCAAACCGCTGGCGTGCCTGCTCTGGAGTCATGCCGAGCATGGCGAAGACACGCGACTGCACTTCGGGGCTATGAATTCGAATGCTGCCGCCGCCGCACTCGTAGCCGTTGATCACCAGGTCGTATGCCTTGGCACGCACGCTGCCAGGCTCAGTCTCCAGCTTGTCCACGTCCTCGTCCATCGGAGCCGTGAACGGATGGTGATTGGCGGCCCAGCGCTTTTCCTCCGCGTCCCAGAGGAAAGACGGAAAATCGTACACCCAGGCAATCTTGAACTCCGGCTTGGTCGGGTCATACAGCTTCAGGACGCCGGCCAGGTGGGCGCGCAGGTTGCCCAACACCTGGCAGACAACATCCTCCGTATCGGCGACAATCAGCAGCAGGTCGCCCGGCTGCGCCGCCAACCGCTGCCGCATCGCCTGCTGCACCGCGGCCGGCAGGAATTTTTCGATTGGCGACGTGAACTTGTCCGCCTCGACCTTGATCCACGCCAGCCCCTTGGCGTTGTAGCGCTGCACAAACTGGACCAGTTCGTCGAGTGCCTTGCGGGAGAACTTGTCGGCAGCGCCCTTGGCGTTCAAACCCCGGACCTTGCCGCCCGAGGCCAGGGTGCCGCGGAACACCTGAAATTCGGTCTGCATGGCCAGGTCGCTGAGTTCGGCGATCTCCAACCCGTAACGCAGGTCGGGTTTGTCGCTGCCGTAGCGGAGCATGACATCGGCGTACTGGTAGCGTGGCAACGGCAGGGGAATGGTCACCCCCAGGCACTGGCCGAAGACTTCCGCGGTCAGGCCCTCCATGACGCGGAACACATCGTCCATTTCCACGAACGACATTTCCACGTCCAGCTGCATGAACTCCGGCTGGCGGTCGGCGCGCAGATCCTCGTCACGCAGGCAGTGGGCAAACTGAAAATACTTGTCGTAGCCGGAGACCATGAGCAGCTGCTTGTACAACTGCGGCGACTGGGGCAGCGCGTACCAACTTCCCGGAAAGATCCGGCTCGGCACCAGGTAATCGCGGGCGCCCTCGGGCGTGCTGCGGCCCAGAAGCGGCGTCTCCACTTCGATAAAGCCCTGGGAATCGAGGTAATCACGCATCACCTTGTTCATGCGGTGACGCAGGATCAACGTGCGCTGAAGGGAAGACCGGCGCAGATCGAGAAAGCGATATTGCAGCCGCAGATCCTCGTTGGCTACCTCCTCACCGGGAAACTCGGTTACCTCGAACGGCGGCGTCGGACAGCGGTTGAGGATCTCCATCTCCTCCGCCTTGACCTCGATCATGCCGGTCGGCAGATCGGTCCGTTCCTTGCCGGGCAGACGCGGAACAGCCTTGCCCTTGACGGCGATGACGAATTCGGTGCGCAGTTCCTGAGCGGCTTCGAACAACTCCCGGCCGCGTTCCGGCTCGAAGACCACCTGGGTGATGCCATAGCGGTCGCGCAGGTCGATGAAGACGAACACGCCGTGATCGCGGTAGGTATTGACCCAACCGTTGAGGATCACCGTTTGCCCAACCTGAGCTCCGCGGAGCTCGCCACAGGTATGCGTTCGCCGCAGTCGCGCCATAACACTTCCCTTACGTGGAACTTGCGTCTTATCAGAAACAACAGCAGCTGCTCTCCGACTCCGGACGGTTCGCGCGGAACCCGACCGGTTCCGGTGGATTATAGCTTACCGCTCCAACAACGCAGGGCCACTTTTTGCCGCGCGGGCGTTGCCTTTCGTCCGTCCTCAGGCGAGAATGCGCCGGATTTGCTTGCCAACCGGGTCCGACCGGGGTCGCCGGTGCACGGACAATCCGCTTGGGGCGTAGGTTCGTCTACTCTGTGAGCACTTCGTGCGTCGGACCCCTGTTCCTTAGCTGAACGGAAAGGATCGCACCATGATGTCCAGATCCCTCATCCGGTGGTTGCTGTGGCCAACCTTGGCTCTGGTCCTGGCCGTGACCGTTTTCCGGCCGCCCGCCGCCGACTCGGCGTGCTGCTATTTCGCGGCCAAGGACAAGGATGTGCTCCAGCCGGCCCAGAAGGCGTTTCTGACCTGGGACCCGCAGGAACAAGTGGAGAGCTTCACGGTTCAGCCACGCTTCGAGGGCAATGCCCTGGATTTCGGCATGGTCATTCCCACGCCGTCCAAGCCGAAACTGGACGAGATGCCGCGCGACTTCTTCAAGGTACTGGCCATCTTCACCATCCTGAAAAAACGCGAGCAACCCCAATCCAAGCTGCTGCCTGTTGTCCGGCCGCGTGCGCTGGCACTGGGTGTGGCGGCGCCTACTTCCGCCCCCGCAGGAGGTCGTCCCAGTAGCGTCAAGGTGCTCGAAGCGGGCGTGGTCGGCTCGCTGGATTACAAGATCATCACCGCCGAACGGGCCGACGACCTGTACACCTGGCTGAAGGACAACAAGTACCGCTACGCCGGCGATGAGGCCGCGCTCGACCACTACATCCAGAAGAAATGGCTCTTCACGGTCATGAAGATCGACACCATGCAGATGAAGAAGAACCCCGATGGCACCTATACCGGCGATGTGACACCGACGCGCTTCCAGTTTGCCTCGGAGAAGCTCATCTATCCGCTGCGGATCACGCAGATTAGCGTCAAGGACAAGACCGAGGCGCTGTTCTACGTCCAGGCCCCGTACAAGGTGGACCTGCCGGGCGATCTGACCTACCAGTACCAGTGGATTCCGATGCTCCAGAACGCCCAGGGCTGGTACGCCAAGGGGATCTTCGGCTCGCACGATCTACCGGGCCAGGCCGACGACTGGGTGCGGGCGATTCAGGGACAAATCCCGACTCTCCTGAAGCGTGGTCAAGAACTGGGGTTCAATTTTGTCAGTGGCCAGCGGCCGCAGCCGAATCGCCAGGGACGGATCGCGACCACACTCGAGTGGGCCAAACGGCTCACAGCTCAGGATCTCCAGCTGCTGCGTGGCCAGGTGCCTTTCAGCGAACAGGTGCCGAACCCCGACGAAGGCTTCACCGCCGCCGATGTCCGGGACAACACGAAAGCGGAGGCGGTCTACAAGGTGATCCGCGAACGTTTGGAGAAATACCGCCAGCAACGTCCGGGCGGCTACCTGGTGCGCGAGGCGCCGGCAGAGGACGTCCGGCAGCTGAAGCTGCTGGTGGGGCATGTGAAAGAAGGGCAGTTTGTGACCAAGTTCCGCAAGACCTTCACCCGCGCGGAAATGGCCGACGACCTGCTGCTCGTACGGGCCGGGCTGGGAGACATCGAGGACCGGTCGGAATATGAAGAGGTGTTACCGACGTCGCCGCCGTAAGCCGCCGGTGTCGCTCGGCGCGCAAAAATATTCCGGCGCTCCCTTGCGGGAGCGCCGGATAACCAAGCGTACTTACGGGTCCCGTCCATCCCTTCGGTAGCCTGGCAGCCTTATCCGTCCCCCCTCGGACGGTTAAGAGCCCATAGCTTTGCGTCCCCGCCTCACGACGGGTTTGCCTTTGTCGGAGGATGGCGTTAAGTTGCGCCGTTCCTCTCTTTCCGTTGGGTGATGCGTGGTTCACATCACCCCTGTCACACTCAAAACCTAGGTCGGTTTTTCCGAGAATGCAAGTTGTAGCGGCAAAAAATCCGCAGCCAGCGCTTTTCCTGGCCCCTTCCTTCTGGCACAATCGGCCGGCGTTGTGCTGCCCGCTGCCACCCGTTGTTCCGGAGAGACCGACCATGATTTACGAGGAACGCATCTACACCATCATGCCCGGCAAGATGGTCGACATCGAGCGCCGCTTCGCCAATCACACACTGCGCCTGTTTGAGAAACACGGTATCAAAATCGTCGGCTTTTGGCGCACGGCCATCGGCCGGCAGAATTTCGAGTTGGTTTATCTGTGTGAATTCAAGGATGCCAATGACCGCATGCAGAAGTGGGACGCATTTGGCAAAGACCCCGAGTGGATCAAAGCGCGCAACGAGAGCGAAGCGCACGGCCCGCTGGTGGCCCAGGTGGAAAACAAAATCCTGGTGCCGTATCCGTTTTCGCCGTTGAAGTAAAGCGAGGGACGTTGCTTCGACGCGCGCCCGAGGCGAGAAGAGGATGCTCATTCCCCCCTGCGGCTGTGTCGCCGTGTTGGACGCAAAACTCTTGTCGATATAGGGTTTCTGTCCGGACGGCGGACCCAGTCGGAGCATCCGACGTGTCAACCACCGGACGGCAAACCATTGCCTCGCGGAGACCGTGTCCGAGAACAAGGCGGCGGGTTCGGGCCGCTCCCACCGCCGGCATCCGCAGCGGTTCGCTGCGTCGGTCCCCTTTGCGGTCAAGGCTTCTCCGGCAGCGGCGTGGCGTCCCAGATCTTCCTGTGTAATCCCTTGCGCCGCTAGCCAGCCGGTGATCGTCGGGGCTGAAGACCACGCTGACGACTCCGCCGGTGTGCCGCTTGACAAGGTGACAAGGGGGACTTTCTACGGTGACAAAGGGCCGAAGCGACCAGGCTCTGCCCGGCGGCGCCGCGGCGGCCCTGGCGGTGTGTCCGCTTGACTCGACGCACTCTACTACTTCGCGGTACAATGCTCGGGCAGAAAGAAAGCGCGGAGAACTGCGCCGGTCCGAAGACGACAATCGCGGCCCTCGCCCAACGCGGGAGAGTACCATGTTTGAGCCAACCAAGCCTTCGGAGCCGATACCTCCCGTGGACCTGGAGCGCTACCGGGACGCCGAATGGGCCTTGCATGACCCGGATGTCCAACAGCACTACCAAGGGCAATGGGTCGTCGCTTACGAGCGGCGCATTCTTGCCCACGGACCCGACGCGCAAGTGGTCGTCGAGCAGGCTGCTCGCCTCGTGCCGGGTCAGGCGCATCGCCTGGTCCTTTGCCTCCCCGACGAGGGCGCCGAGTGGCTCCAGCACACACCGGATCCAATCGTTGATTTCCCCAATGCCTGATTTCCCCCTCCAGTTCCGCGTCAGCACCTATCAGACAGAGCACGGCCAGCTCATCTCCGTGCGGCGCGGCTACCTGCTGACCGAGTTCCTCGGTTTGCCCCTTGTTTGCGACGCCTTCGTAGACACGGCGGCGCCCTTGAGCGTGGTGCCCCACACAATCGCCCGGCAGTTCTCGTGGCACCAGCTCGCGACCCGTCTCATGCCGACGGCCGGGACGGGGCCGTCGGCCCTGGTCTGGCAAGGAATTCCTTGTGAGCTGGGGACCACGACGATCCGTTGGGTCCACTTGACCAGCGGTATCCGGAGTGGGCCGTTGCATCTGCTGGCCAAGTTTCCCCTTCGTGCCCTGGCTTCCTCTCTGGAGCGCAGCGTTGTGTTGGGGCTGAGCTTGTTCGACGACAATGACGTGGAGCTGTTCCTGAGCCGAGCCAGCGGTGCCCTCGCGGGCTTCTGTTCCGCGCCCTGATAGCCGACACCGGCTCCCAGTGGAGCCAGTGATCTGCACAATCCGTGTGCCACGGCGGTGTCCGCCGTGGCATCCGCAGTGTCCACTACCAGGACGCGAACCAGCACGCCGCGAAGACGGTGCCCGAGAATAAGGCGGCGGCGAAGCGCTTGAGCCGCTCCCGCCGCCGGCAGCCGCATCGGTTCGCCGCGTCGGTCCCCTTGCGGTCACGGCTTCTGCGGCAGCGGCGTGGCGTCCCAGATCGTCACCGTGCGAAAACCTCGAATGCCCCCTTTCTCGGCCTTTGATCGGCGACGAGCTGCATCAGCTTCGCTTTCTCCTTGTCCGTGATGGGTTCCCTCGCTGTTTTGCTCGAGCAGCTGGTCCAGGCGCCGCTGTTTCGCGGCGGGAAACCTTTCGAGCTTCGGCGGAGCAGATGGCTTCCTACGTCTTGACCTCGCCTCACCGAGCGCGCGAACGGCGGCAGACGGTTGTTCGCCCTAGGAATTTGTCCGAGTAATCATCAGTCTTATTTTGCAGCTGCCGGTTGTGTTTCCGTCCCTATCTGGGGATGATACCAGGAACGGTCCGGTCCTCCCCTGGCGCTGTGTTCCTGGAGTCTGGT
>JBGQLF010000390.1:0-8052 GCA_041499985.1 Gemmataceae bacterium | reverse complement strand
GCCGTTTAGCATTGAAAGCCTACGTCCGATCCAGATGTCGAAGTCGGACGTGCTCGATATCCTGGCGCGCGGCCGGGAGAAGTTCAATACCCAGGAGTGGATGGACATTCTCATCCGGTCCATCGGCCTTGAGCCATCAGCCCTCAATGACCGGGCAAAGCGTGTCGTCCTGTTGCGGATGGTCGCGTTCGTGGAGCGGAACTATAACCTGGTGGAACTCGGGCCTCGCGGAACTGGCAAGAGCCACATCTTTCAGCAGATCTCGCCTTACGCGCACCTGATCTCTGGCGGCAAGGCGACGGTGATTACGTGTTTCGCAGACTGGATGAGCGGGCGGCACATCTCGACAGCGTGGTGGATGACCGACGCCAGTTCGACCCGCTCCTTGCGAAGTTCCAACTTGTTGCGGGTAATCCGGCTGATGTCCAGCAGGTCATCCACCAACCGAACCAACTGGCCCAACTGTCGCTCCATCGTGTCACGGGCCTGCTGGAGCAAGTCGCCATCGCCGTCCGCACGTTTCATGATCTCCAGCATGTTGCGGAGCGGAGCGAGCGGCCCTCGCAGTTCATGAGCCAACGTCGCCAAAAACTCATCCTTGCGGCGGTCGGCCTCACGCAGTTCGACCATCAGGCCGTAAACCCGCTTCTCGTTCTCCTTCTCGTCGCTGATGTCCCGAACGAACCCGGTGAAAAACCGGCTCTTGTCCAGCTGGAAGGTGCTGACGGCCAACTCCATTGGGAAGGTCGAGCCGTCCTTCCGGCGCCCAACAACCTCCCTGCCCTTCCCGATGATCTTCGGTTGGCCGGTCTCTAAGTAGTTAGCGATGTAGCCGTCATGTTCGCCGCGGTACGGCTCTGGCATGAGCATCTTAACGTTTTGGCCGACGACCTCGCCCGCCGTATAGCCGAACATATTCTCGGCCGCGGGGTTGATCTCAAGCACTTTCCCCTCGGTGTCGATGGTGATGATGGCGTCCAGCGAGATCCGCAGGACCGACGCCTTGCGTGCCTCGGACGCCCGTAGAGCATCATCAGCCTTCTTCCGCTCCGAGATGTCCCGGAACACCAGCACGACGCCCAACATCTCGCCTTCGGCGTCACGGACCGGGGCGGCACTGTCGTCAATGGGCCGTTCCGTGCCGTCTTTGGCGATGAGGACAGTGTGGTTCGCCAGCCCGACAACCCTGCCCTCGACCAGCACCCTCTTGACGGGGTTCTCGACTGTCTGGCGGGTCTGTTCGTTGATGATGCCGAACACGGCCTCAAGGGATTGTCCCGTTGCCTCTGCCTGCTTCCAGCCAGTCAGCGATTCGGCCACAGCGTTCAGGAACATAATGCGGCCCTCGGTGTCGGTCGTAATGACCGCATCCCCGATGCTGGCGAGCGTGACCCGAAGCCGCTCCTTCTGCTCGGCCAAGACTTCCGCCGCCCGTTGCCGTTGGCTGGCGTTTCGTTGGGAGAGATAGAAAACGACCCCAACCAGCACTACCCCGATAATGGCGGGGAGCAGGATCGACAGGACCATTGTGAGGTAGCTGGCCTCGGACTCGTCGGCTCGCAGCCGCAAGAGATCGTGTTCCGCCTGCTGCATAGTGGCGATGTCCTGCCGCAAGTCGTCCATGAGGGCTTTGCCGGTGTTGCTGCGGACGATCTTGAGGGCGGCGGCACGGTCGCCCTTTTTCATCAAGGCCACCGTTCGATGCAACTCGTCCATTCGCACGGCAACCTTCTGGTCCAGCACGGCGAGCCGGGCCTGCTGATCGGGGTTGTCGGACGTGAGTTCCTTGAGCCGGGCGATATGGGCTTTCACCCGCCCCACGGCGTCGTCATAGGGTTGCAGGTACTTCTCGTCCTCTGCGAGCAGGTAGCCCCGCTGCCCCGTCTCGGCATCCTTGAGGCTGGACAGCAAGACTTCCAATTCCCCGATGACTTCGTGGGTGTGAACGACTATCCGTTCATTCTTGGCCGAACGCCGAGCGTTCACGTAGCCCAACACGCCGCCGAGCACCAGCACGGCCACCGTCAGCCCAAAGCCGATGACGGTGAGATTACGCAGGTTGTGCTTCTGGCGAGCATTTTCGATGCTTGCGGACGTGGGCGGCAACAACTGCTCCTGCTGCCGGGCAAGCTCCTCGAACCGACGCTGCGCAACCCGCTTGGCCTCGCCAAAGCCGATAATGATGGAGCAGGTGACGAGGTAGACGAGCAGCCCGACTAGATCTCGGAGGTTGTTGAAGCCGAGGATGCCACGAGGTTCAACGAAGAGGTAGTCACAGGCAAAGTAGCCGAGCACCACAACGAGCAGGGCTGGACGATAGCCGCCGAACCAGACCGCGACTGCCACAGCCCCGAACAGCGTGACGAGCGGCAAGTAGCTACCCAGCACCGGGTCGAGGAGCCAACGGAGCAGCACGGCCACGGCGAGGGCGGCAAGGGAGATGCCGTAAACAGCGACACGGCGACTCACCACCCCCTCCTATCTGTATTTCTTTTCACACCGCTTGATTCCTACCTTGTCATCCCTTCAAGTCGGCGCTCTCTGCTCCGTGGATAAAACCCTGCAATTATACCGAACCCGGTGGCTGCAAGCTAGGTCAGGGTCTCGTCTCTCGTCTGGGTCTCCTGTGTCTCCCGTACCCGGATGCCGGGCGGCGAGGAAGAACGCCTGAGCTTGCTGCTCACTCTTGCGCCGCAGGTTGATCCCCCCTCAAGTAGGGCCAGCCGCACGCCAGTCATCTCCTCTAGCTTGTCGGCCCCGCTGCTGGTCGTTGTTCTTGGTCTTGTCTTACAGCCATGTCGAAGCGGCTTGATGCACACTGAGAACGTCGGCGCCTCCGGTGAGAAGCTGCGCAAAACTGAATGTATACAGAAAAGCGTCAAGGTTGTCTGCCTGTTAGATGGCAGAAGCCATTATTTCGCTGCGGTTTCCGGCAGCAAGGCCGCCCGTTGCGAACGTACTCCCGCAGCCCTGCCATTTTGCGTTGGCACACCATTTGCGTAATCACCAAAGCACAGCGGTGTCCCCTTCCCCGGTCGGGAAGGACCAAGGGCACACGCCCTTGGAACCTTGAGAGAGGGGTGGCCGTGATGTCCTCACCCACGACACCGAAACGGACGGGGAACCGATTGCTCGACCGTTTGCCCCGCAAAGAGTACAAGAGCCTGCTTCCGCAATTGGAGACGCTCTCCCTCACCCACGAGGAGGAGGTCTACCGCCAGAATAGTCCTCTCTCCCATGTCTACTTTCCCACGAATGGGGTGTTCTCCACCGCCATCCTCATGGAGGACGGAGAACGCATCGAAGCGACCTCCATTGGCAAGGAAGGCATGATCGGCGTCTCCGCCGTCCTCGGCCTCGATTTCAGCCCGGTCACGACGACGCTGTTGGTTCCCGGTGAATGCCTGCGCCTGCCAGCGCCTTCCTTGTTGCAAGCGGTGAAACCGGGCAGGGAGCTGGACCGGCTCCTGCGCCGGTACGCCGCTTATTCCCTACGGAATGCGACGCAGTCGGTCGCCTGTAACGCCCTGCATTCGGTGGAAGAGCGCATGTGCCGGTGGCTGTTGATGACGCAGGATCGTGTGGGGAAAGACGAGTTCTGGCTCACCCACGAGTTGCTGGCGGCTATGCTGGGCGTGCGCCGCCAGTCCGTTTCGGTCGTGGCTGGCACGCTGCAAAAGGCAGGTTTCATCGCCTACCAGCGTGGCGTCATGCGCATCGTAGCCCGGGACGGGCTGGAAGCCGCCAGTTGTGAGTGCTACCGGGTTACGGAGACACTTTACGACCGCATCATGAAGTACCCGCCTTCCGGGTGAAGCGGCGGGGCCGGGAGCGTTTCCTTGGAGCAGTCTGACCGACAGGGAAGGATGAGCAAACAGCTCTTCCTTCTGTCATCCCTTCTCCCTGTCTCCTTGTTTTTCTGTCCCCTGGAGGGATAGAAAATGGGCCACTACCAGGCGAATCTCGTCGTAAGAGATCTGTTCGCCGAGGGCGATATAAATAGGCTTGAGCCGATCCGTGCCGACCTGGCGGGCGGCTCCCGCGACGCGCTGGTAGACCTCCTCAGCGACCCAGGCTGCGACCGAAGCCGGGCGTTCGCGACGGATATAGTCGCAGAGGTAATCGCACACGGTGCTGCGGGCTCGCTGGATCTGGTGCATCACATCTTCAATCGCCGCCCCTTGGCGGAACAGCTCGAACGCCCGGTGTGGTCGGGACCCCGGCCGGGCGTCCGGTTTCACGGCCGGAGGTTCCACGGTGGCCCTGGGCGCGACCGCGTTGTCCAGGGAAAGACTATTCTGGTGGCAGTGGTCGACAATCGAGCGCAGGAACTTGTCCCCAAAATCGCGCAGCTTGGCGTCGCCGATGCCGTAAATCAGCCGCATGCCAGGGAGCGTCGACGGCCGCACTCGCGCTAGCTCGCGCAGCGTCGCGTCGCTGAAGATGACATAGGGGGGCACCTGGCGTTCGTCCGCCAATTGGCGGCGTAGTTCACGCAAGGCCTCAAAGAGTGCCTGGTCCACGCCTTCCCAGGACACGGTGTCCGACTTCGATTTCTGCGGCTTGTCGCCTTTCTTGCGGCGCAGCGGCTGCATCAGACGGACCGTCCGTTGACCGCGCATGACCTCCCACGAATGGGCGTTGAGGCGCAACAGGGGGTACGGATCGCCTTGTTGGAGCAGCACTTCCTGGCCGATGAGCTGATAAATCCAATCGCGCACATCGGCCTTGGTCTGCTCGCGCAGCAGGCCATAAGTGCTCAGCTTTTCATGGCCGTGCCTGCGAATGTTCTCCGTGTTTTCGCCACGCAGCACACCGACGACATGGTTGATCCCAAATCCCTCCTTGACGCGGGCCACGCAGGAGAGGATCTTCTGCGCCATGATCTGCGCCTCCGGAACGGCTTCGGCGTCGCCCAGGCACAGGTCGCAGGCGCCGCACATCTGCGGCTCAAAAGCTTGGCCGAAATACTGCACCAGAGCCCGATGGCGACACACGGCTCCACGGCAGTAGCGGTCCATGTCTTCGAGATGCTTCCGCGCCCCCGGCAAGAAGGCCGGGTCGACTCCCGGATCGGCGGCCGACTTCTCGAAGATGTACTTCCAGGTCAGGACATCGGCCCCGGAATACAGCAGCACACATTCCGCCTCCAGCCCATCGCGGCCGGCCCGGCCAGTCTCCTGCTGATAATGCTCCAGCGACTTGGGCAGCGCCGTGTGCAGCACATAGCGCACATTGGAGCGGTCAATGCCCATGCCGAAAGCGACGGTGGCGACCACGACATCACAGTGCTCGGACGCGAAGGCATTCTGGGCGGCCCTGCGCTGGTCGGCCGTCAGCCCGGCATGATAGGGGACGACCTTGCAACCGTGTTGCAGGAGATCCGCCGCCAGCTCATCGACGTCACGGCGGCGCAGGCAGTAGATGATGCCGGCTTCGCGCGGATGGCGGTCGAGCACCTCCAGGACTTGCTTCATCAAGTCGCGGCGCGTCGACACGCGGTAGGTCAAGTTGGGCCGATCGAAATTGCCCACCAGCACTTCGGGATCCTTCAGGCCGAGCTGCGCGCTGATGTCCTCACGTACTCGTTCGGTGGCGGTAGCGGTGTAGGCATGCACCGACGCTGCCGGAAACAGCTCTTTGAGCCGGTTGAGCTGCCGATATTCTGGGCGAAAGTCGTGCCCCCAGTGGCTGATGCAATGGGCCTCGTCGATGGCAAACGTGCGCACGTTGATCTGGCGCAGCAGGCGGTAAAAATCGGTCAACACCAGGCGCTCGGGCGAGACGAAGAGCAGGCGGACTGCTCCCTGGGCGACGTCCTGCTCGTAGGCAAAGCGTTCAGCGGGGGTCAGCGAGCTATCGATCTGGATGGCGCGCACGCCACAGGCTTGCAAGCTATCGACCTGGTCCTTCATGAGGGAGATGAGCGGCGACACGACCACCGTGGTTTCGCCGCGCAGCACGGCCGGTGCCTGATAGCAGAGCGATTTGCCGCCGCCGGTGGGCAGAACGACCAGGGAATCCCGCCCCGTCAGCACGGCTTGCATCGCCTGTTCTTGGAGCGGCCGCAGCGTCCGGAAACCCCAATGGCGGACAATCACCTCCTTGAGCCGATCCAGCAGAGGGTCCGGGCGCACCGAAGGCATACGCAGTATCTCCATGCGAAAGCTGAATTATGCAGGATGGGAAGGGATTTGGGAAGGGGTTTGATGGCCATCCCTGCTGGCGGCGAATATGGAAGGCAATCCCGACAACCTCAAGCGAGTCGCTTCCGAAGGGAATAGTCCGTGCGTGCGTCCGAAAGAGGAAATCCAGGTTCGGCCCGGAGACGGCCAGAGAAAAGCACCAGCGCAAGGGGTTGATTTCGCCAATGGTGGTAACATATAGTTTGAGTGCATCTTGGGCATGGCATACGCAAACAGCGCTGCTACTTGCCGAGTTCTTCGGAGTAGATCGAACAGGAGCCACCTGCCACACACGATGTCTGCGCTCACCGAGTTTGTTCGTCGCCTTTTCGACCAAGGCGAGGCGGTCCTGAAGGCTCCGCCCGATTCCTCGCCGAGCCAGCACGAGGAGGCGACCGCTTTTCTCCGCGAAGCTTTTGCTGCGTACCGGCTTCAGATCGCCGGACCAGTCCTTGAATTTGACGCCGCGACGGCCGTCTCCGCCAGCCAATTCCTCTGGCACGCCTGCTGGTTCCTGGTTAACCGGTCGGAGCCGACAGAAGTTTTGAACCAACGCTTGGTCCTGCCGAACTGGCCTACCACAGCGTCGCAGCATCTTTCCGCCGATCTCGTGCTACGGTATTTGCCCCAGGTTCATCGCCGTACGCGGGCGCTGGCGCCAGGCGACTTCCTGGTCCAGCTTCTGGGCCGCGTGCTGCGCGAATGGCCGCTTTCGGGCGTGCTTGCGGAGGTGGACGAGGAGCCGACCACGGATCTGGACTTCGGTGGACATCCAGGATTGATGCTTCTCTACGCCGAAAGGCTGGCTCAGAACCTGAAGCCGTCCTGGTTGCCGCACGGCCAGGCATTGGACTACGTCCAGCTGGTTTCTCTGGATATGGACAAGGAACGGTCGGTTCCCCCTCACCCTACCCTCTCCCCCGGCGCGGGGGAGAGGGTAGGGTGAGGGGGCAGGGCCACCCGAGCGGGAAAGAACAGAAGGGAGCGGCGATCGATGTGTGAACCCACCCTCAGCTGCTTGCGGGCGGAAGTGATCGACGTGCTGAAGCAGCGCTTCGTCGAACGGGACGAGGTCATCGACCTGATCGCCCTGGCCACCGTCGCCGGCGAACACCTGTTCCTCTACGGGCCGCCTGGGACGGCAAAGTCGGCGCTGATCCGCCAGTTCGCGACCGCCGTGCGCGGCCGCTATTTCGAGTACTTGCTGACACGCTTTACCGAGCCCAATGAGATCTTTGGCCCCATCGACCTGGTCCGCCTGCGCGAGGGAACGGTGGCCACCGTCACCACGGGCATGCTGCCGGAGGCGGAGTTCGTCTTTCTCGATGAACTCTTCAACGCCAACAGCGCTATCCTCAACAATTTGCTGACCGTGCTCAACGAGCGCATGTACCGGCGTGGAGCGGAGACCCATCGGTTGCCCCTGCTCTCGTTGTTCTCGGCCTCGAACCACTTGCCCGAGGAGCAGTCCTTGCGCGCGCTCTTCGACCGCTTTCTCCTTCGTTGCCACGTGGACAGCCTCCGCCGGGAGGCCATGCCCCAGTTGCTCGCGGCAGGATGGGCCCTGGAGAAGAGTGCGGAGGCTGCCTCCACTGTCACCGCCGACGATTTAAGGATTCTCTCCCGCAAGGTCTACGCGGTGGATCTCGAGCCCGTCACCGAGCTGTACGCCGACAGCGTCCTCAAGGTGCGCGACCTGGGGATCGCTCTCTCCGATCGCCGAGCCATCAAGGTCCTGAAGCTGGTGGCCGCCTCGGCCCTTCTGTGCGGACGAATGGCCGCATTGCCTTCGGATTTGTGGGTGCTGCGCTATGCCTGGGATCGCGAGGAACAAATCGGGCCTTTGGGTACGATGATTGACGGTATC
>JBGQLF010000389.1:0-8077 GCA_041499985.1 Gemmataceae bacterium | reverse complement strand
TTCCCCGCCACGAATCTGTTACCTGCCTTTGAACCATGCCGATTAAACTCACGGTGTCCAGTCCGTCTGCGGCGTGACGCCGAGGCAGAACTCCGCCAGCAGCTGGGCGGCGTAGTCCAGATCCTCGAGGCAGACCACTTCCACCGGACTGTGCATGTAACGATTGGGAATGCCGATCAGGCCGGCTGCCACGCCCTCCCGGCTTATCTGGATCACGTTGGCATCGGTTCCGGTCGCGCGCGGGGCGCCGCGCAGCTGCACCGGAATCTCGTGTGCACGCGCCGTTCGCTCCAAGCTTTCGAAGACCCGCGGGTTGATGTTGGGACCCCGAAAGACCGCCGGTCCGGCTGCCAGGCGCGTGTCGCCGAGTTGCTTCTTGTCGTTGCCCGGTGTATCGGTGGCGTGACACACATCGACGGCGATCCCGACCGTCGGGTGGATCCCGTAGGCACTGGTGGCGGCGCCACGCAGACCAATCTCTTCCTGAACGGTCGAGACGCAGAACACCGCGGCCTGAAGAGGCCGACCGTGCAGCAAGCGCAGCGTCTCCATCACTGTCCAGACACCGACTTTGTCGTCCAGACCTGGAGCCGAGACGTTGTGATTCCGCAGCTCGCGGTAGCAGAGCACAACGGTCACGGGATCGCCCGGTGCCACGAGCGCCTCGGCTTCCTTGCGGTCCTTGACGCCGATATCGACCCAGACATCGGTGAATTGCGGCACTTTATTCCGATCCTCATTGGTCAACAGATGCGGCGCCCGCCGGGACAGGACGCCCGCTACGGCGCCTTCCTTGGTCCAGACCGTGAGGTGCTGGCCGAGGAGGATCTGCATGTCCCAACCACCGATCGGTTGCACATACAGAAAGCCGTTGTCGTCGATGTGCTGCACCATCAGCCCGATCTGGTCGCAGTGGCCGGCGAGCATGATGCGCGGCTGCCCCTCGGGGTGCAGGACCGCGATCACATTGCCGTGTCGATCGGTGCGCACCTCATCGGCGTACATCCGAGCCCAGGGGCGAACCACGTCTTGCACGGGACGTTCGAAACCAGAGGGACTGGGAGTTTGAAGGAGGTTTTTGAGGAACGACAGCGAGACCTCGTGCATGAAAATCCTCAGCGTTTCCGAAAAGAACCGGGGCTGCTATGCCCCCAACAACGTAAAAGGCAGCGCGGCTTGCGCTGCCTCTAGTATCTTACGGTACGGAGCATCGCCGTGGAACAGGAGTCAGGGATTAGGGATCGGGGGGTCAGTACTCAGTGCCGAGTGCTGGTTACCAGGTCCCATCGTTGCTTTTGACGGAATTTTTCCCGTGCTGGTTGCCGTTTGGTGTCTGTACTATTGGAGGCCATGCAGAGCGATGGTTTCCATGACCTGATGCGACAGGCCCAGAGGGGAGACAAGCCGGCCCGCGAGCGGCTGCTGGCCCTCGTACGGCCCTTGCTGGCGGGGCAGGTTGAACAGATGCTTGGCTTCGGCTGGCAGAGCCGCAGCTCGGATGACTTGATCCAGGACACCCTGCTGCGGGCCCTGGCGAAACTCGATCGTTTTCACGGTGGCGCCGATGACGATGAGACGGCCAGAAAGTTCCGGCGCTGGATGGCGCGCGTGTTGCGCAGCGTGCACAGCAACCGCGAGCGGTCTAAGAAGCGGAAGCGCGCCTGCCCCCCGACCCCGCTGATATCCATCGGAACTGGGGCCGCCGATGATTCAATCTGCCAGCAGGGTGTCGGCCCGATCGCGGGCAAGGATCCGACGCCGACCAAGGACCTGGTGGTCCAGGAGCGCCGGCGTCTGATTGAACAAGCCCTCCAGGAACTGAATCCCAAGGGGCGAGAGATCGTGCAGCTGCGAATCTTTGAGTGCTGGTCCTTCACACAGATCGCCAAGTACTTGCAGTGCGACGAGAGCACCGTGCGCTACCACTTTCATGAGATTCTCAAACAGCTGGCACCGAAATTGAAGGGGTTGGTATGAGTCCCGCTAACCAGCCCAAGCTCGGGGATGAATCGCCCTCCCCTTCAGGAGAGGCACCTGCGGATCTGAAACGACAGCTCGAGACACTGGTCGAGGACTATCTCGAGCGCCGCCAGATAGGGGAACAGCCAGACCGCTACGAATTGATGCTGCGCCATCTCGCGCTGGCACGCGAGGCGGAGCAACGTCTCCAGGCCATCGAAGTACTCCACGGCCTGGCAGAGAGCCAGCGGGCCGCGGGCCTGGAAACCTCGGGGCATGGGCAGGTATCTCCCGGCAGTTCACTGCCCGAGCCACCTGATTCTGCCATCGAAAACCGTCCTCAGCCAGCCGTTCTCGGTCGTTATCAGCTGCGGACCGAATTGGGCACGGGGGCCTCGGCCATCGTCTATCGCGCCTACGATCCCAAGTTCCACCGGGAGGTAGCGCTCAAAGTCTTCCGAGTCGATCAACCGGCCGGAGCTGACTTCGTGGAGCGATTTGACCGCGACGCCCAAATCGTGGCCCAGCTCCGCCACCCCAACATCGTTCCCTTACATGAGACGGGTGAAGATGGCTGCCAGTGCTACATTGATATGGAGCTGATCGAAGGGCAGACCTTGGAGACACGACTCCAGCGCCAGCTTGGGCAAGCACGGGATCTCCGGGAAGCAGCGGAGTTGGTGCGGAAAGTGGCGCAGGCTCTTGACTATGCCCATAGCCGTGGCATCGTCCATCGGGACGTCAAGCCTTCCAACATCTTGCTCGATGCCTGCGGGGAGCCCCAGATTACCGATTTCGGCCTGGCTCGCCAGGTGGATAGCGAGCAGACCATCACGAAGCCCGGCCAGATCCTCGGCACGCCGGTCTACATGTCGCCGGAACAGGCCGCTGGCCGGGCCCATGAAGCCGACGGCCGCAGCGACGTGTTTAGCCTGGGCGTGGTGCTGTATCGCCTGCTCTCCGGTCGCTTGCCTTTTGAAAGCACGGATCCGCTTGCCGTCCTGGAGCAGATCCTCCACCAAGAGCCGCCCCGCCCCTGGACACTCAACGCCGCTATCCCTCGGGACCTGGAAACCATTTGCATGAAAGCGCTGGAAAAGGATGCCGCTTATCGCTTTGCCAGCGCCGGGGCCTTTGCTGAGGAGATCTGGCGCTGGCTGCAAGATGAGCCATTGCGCATTCGCCCGCCGACCTGGTGGGAGCGCCTGCGGCGTTGGGCACGCCGGGAACGGCTCGTGGCGAGCGTGGTGGCGGAGGCCACCGTGCTGCTCGTAGTCGTGACCACCGTGCTGGGTGGGATCGCCTATCAGGCCCATGTGCAGGCCGAGTTTGCGCGGGACCGTGAAAGGCTGGAGGCCGAGACGCGGGCGCAGGTGGAGGTCTGGGCCTTGCTCGACCAGGCGCGCCAGCGGCTGCGAACCCCGACGCAAGGTCGGCGATTTGCCACGCAACAACTCCTGCGCACGGCGGCAGAACGTCGTCGTGAGATCGCGAAGCCTGAGGTGACGGAGCGCATCGACCTGGAAACTCGCTCGCTGTGGGCCGCGACGCTGGGTGTCCCGGATCTCCAACTCCAGCCAGCCGATCAAGCCAAGTTACCGTTCCAGCAGTTTTTCGATCGGCCTGCGGCCCTGCACCCCCACGGCGAAGCCATGGTGATCGGCACCCATCGGGGCCCGGTTTACTGGAGCCGCGGTCATCCGCTCCAACTGCCTGAGGGGCTCGACCCAGGGCCGCCCGGACCGCATCTCGCTTACAGTCCAACGGGCAAGTACCTCGTGTTTGCCCCTGCCAGCGGTGGCTTGCAAATCTGGGGTGAAGACGTGAGCCGGATCCTGGCCCGGCCCGAGTCTCCGGCCCAGGGCGTGGTCTTGGCCATCGGCTTCGATCGCGCAGAGACATCCCTGTGGGCCTGCCATGTCGACGGTCGGGTGCGCTCGTGGTCGCTACCAGGTTTCCGGGAGGGCGCGCGTCCGTGGATGGGGGAACCAACGCTTGGCCCGTTCACAGCGGCGCAGTTTAGCGCCGATGCCTCGCTGCTGGCTCTGGGGAACAAGATCGGTCATGTGCTCATTTGCGAATCCAACGGCAAGCTCCCGCGCGCCCTACCTCCCGCCGAGGTGGAGGTCCAGTGCCTGGCGTGGTCACCCGACAGCAGCCTGCTCGCCGTGGGAACCAAGGATGGCAACCTCCAACTGCGGCACAAAGAGGGAACGTTGGCGCATCACCTCACGCCCTTTGCCTACGGCGTCGGCAGCATTCAGTTCACGCCAGATGGCCGTTGGCTGTTGGCCGGACACATTGGTGAAATGAAGATGTGGGAGGTGGCCACCGGCGAACAAATCCTGACCGGGCCCTATGTACCCTGGGGTTTCGCTCCGGATGGACGACGCTGGGCCGGGGTCTCAGGCGATGGTGTCGCCTTTTGCGATCTACTCGTTCCCAACGCCCTCCAGCACCTCAGCGGACACCATGCCGGTATCGAACTGCTCGCCTGGTCGCGCGACAACCGGCACCTCGTGTCTCTGGATGACCGGTTCGAGGTGCGCGTCTGGGACGTGGTCCAGGGCGTCGCGGTCGATCACTTCCGCAAGCAGCCCGGCGGCTACTTTGGTCACAACGCGGCGGTCGCCCTGAGTGATGACGCCAAACTGGTGGCCTTCGCCAGCGGAGGACGGGAGGAGGCCCATGCCCTCATCCACGACTTGACCACGGGCCAGGTACACACATGGCCACTGCCGGGAGGGTTTGAACAGCTGGCCTATATCGGCGAGGGCAAGTTCTTATTGGTTCGCGAAGAACACAAAGTACCCGGATCAAAGGCCGTGCAAACCGTGGTTCGGGAACTGTCGGCCGGGAAGCCGCCCGATGTGCTACGGATCCTTCGTCACGCCGAAGCTGACGACATAAGGAGGTTTTTTAATAGTGGTCTGACCCCGGACGGGCGCTATTACTACTGGAGCGGACCCCGAGAGCCGAGGTCTAACCAGCGGGCCGAGGTCTACGAGGTGGCCACAGGTCGGCGCCTGTTCCGGATAGCCCATGCTCCCCAATCCCCTCAGCAGGAGCTCGGCGTTTTTATGAGCCCGGACGGGCGTTACTGCTGGATCATACCTTCTGCGAGTAATACAGGTAATCGCCGGCGGTACGATCTGGCTGGCACCAGCCCGCCGGAGCGCGTTGCCGGCAGTCCCCACGCCGTTTCGCCCGACTCGGCCTGGCTCGCTCTCGTGAGAACGCGGGAGAAGGACCGGCCAGGGCAATACCTGGCTCTCCAGCCGTGGGCGGCCGACCGGGCGTGGCTGGAATTCGCCGACGACTCCCCGGCGTGGAACGATTTTCCCTGTGCCATTTTCAGCAGCGATGGCCGCTTCCTGGCCTGGGGCCGCCGGAGCGGCAGGATCACCGTCGCCGACCTGCCGGCGTTGCAGCAGGAAATCAGCGCGTTTGAAAAGAGCTTGCCCAAGTAATCTCTTCCCTGGATGGCAGACACCGGCCGGAAAGATCCTTCTCAAAGAGCATTTCTTTTCCCGCTCTTCTGCAAAAACGGTGTCTCGACAATAGGCGATCCCTTCGTGGACAGTGGCGTGGCAGCCTGAGAACACCGAGAAGCGTGCGGGCGATAAACGATCCGCCTCAGGGACGGATCTGGGTGATTCTCTGTCCAGATGTTTGCAAGAGGGCTTTAGGTATGCGCTCACGGCCCGAACTTGCAGAAAACGCGGGGAAAACCGCATGCAGGACTAGCAGATAGGCCTTGGGACGCCCCTTTTTGTGGTAGCGGACTCAATTAGTATGTAAAAATCCTCGTGTTTTCGGTACTG
Organism: Gemmataceae bacterium; assembly: GCA_041499985.1. Taxonomy (GTDB): domain Bacteria; phylum Planctomycetota; class Planctomycetia; order Gemmatales; family Gemmataceae; genus JBGQLF01. Next base: position 2,294 of record JBGQLF010000389.1, on the reverse strand, counting down.
TACAAACGCTTTCGGGCCGTGAGCGCATACGGGCTTTAGTCATGGGACGATCCAGATTGTGCAGCGAGCGCCAGACCAGGGAACGCGTTCAAACCATCAACCGGGCTCACACCCCCTGCCTGAGTGGGCGCCTCAACTACCGTCCCTTCCTGGAGATTCTCGAAGACCGGGTGGTGCCGGACTCGAACGGCCCGCGTATCCTGAGTCATACGCCCCTGGAGGTCCGTAACGCCCCCTTCGATCACCTCGACGTGCTCTTCAGCAAGGCGATCAACGCGGCCACGTTTACTCCGGAGGATGTCCGTATCTCTGGCCCTGTTGGTCCCATGGCGGCCACGCGGGTCGATGCGCTCAGCTCCGACACCTTCCGCGTCTCGTTTACCCCTCTGATCGTGCGTGGCAATTATCTGGCCGTCATCGGTCCGAACATTGCCGATCTGGATGGCAATCTGATGGACCAGAACCAGGACGGGATCAAAGGCGACCCAGTGCTCGATACCTACCAGGCATCCTTTGTCTATATCCGTGCCGACACCATTTTCACCAGCAGCGTCACCATCGGCGCAGGTGATCGCACCTACGACGGCCGAGACGTGCTGATCGACGGTGCCACGGTCACCATCAACGGGCCGCACAGCTTCAATTCCATCCATCTGGTGCATGGGGCGGTCCTGACCCACTCGGCAAACACGGCGACACAGACTTTCGCTCTCAATCTGACCGTCGCTGAGCAAGTCATCCTGGATGGCAACAGCCGGATCGACGTCAGTGGCAAGGGCTATTTGGGCGGCCGGACCACGGGGAACACCAGCGTTGCGGGGGGCGACTCCGGGGGCAGCTATGGCGGCCTAGGCGGCGGGGGCAGCAATCTGGTCTACGGCGACTACGCCGACCCGGACGCCTGGGGCAGCGGCGGAGGCAACTACGCCGGCGGCGCCGGCGGCGGTCTGATCCGGCTGCGGGCGCAGACTCTGCAGCTGGACGGCCAGATCCTGGCCGATGGCCAGACGCCTTCATCCGACGATGCCGGCGGGGGCAGCGGCGGCGGAATCTTCGTGAGTGTGCAGACCCTGACTGGGAACGGCCTCATCCGGGCTGGTGGCGGCAACGGCACCGGCGCCTCTAATGGCGTGCAGGCCTTCCGCGGCGGCGGGGGCGGCGGGGGCCGCAATGCTGTCTACGCCCAGGACTTCACCGGCTTCGCCACCAGCCGGATCACGGCCCCCGGTGGGACCGGCGGCCTGGCCGGCTTCTCCAGAGGACCAGATGGCGGCGCTGGCACGGTACACATTGCACGGGGACAACCTCATACCCATGTTCGCTCCTATGCTCCCACCGGCCAGAACGGTGGCTACCTGAATCGGGTGATTAGTTCCGTCACGCTCCAATTCAATAAAGCGATTAACGCTACGTCCTTCCATCCATCGGACTTCCTGATCGACGGCCCGCTCGGCCGCGTGACGGCCACCGCCATGACACAGGTCGGGGATCGAACCTACCGCATCGACTTTCCCACTCAGAAGGAGAATGGTCCCTATCACTTTACCCTCCTGCCCACGCTGCTCGACGTGGAAGGCTTCCCACTCGACCAGAATGCGGATGGTAACCCTGGTCAGCCGGATGATGCTTTTACGCTCACCCTTGTCGTCGATACCGTCGGTCCGCGCGTGACCATGCACACGCCCGCCGGTGATCTTGCGGGCACCATCGACGCGGTCGATGTGTGGTTCAGTGAAGCGATCAACAAGACGACTTTCTCTACGGCCGACGTGTCGATCACCAAACCGAATGGCCAGGCCGTAGCCGCCAACAGTGTTCAAGAGGTCGGCCTGAATCGGTTTCGCATCAACTTCGCGCCGCAGACGCTGGTGGGTACCTACCACGTCAAGGTCGGACCGGATGTCAGCGATCTGGCCGGCAACCTCATGGATCAGAACCGCGATGGAATATTTGGCCAGCCAGGCCAGGACATTTACGATGCCACGTTCAACGTGGTAGACGTGGATCTGGGGCTCAACAATCTTGTCGTGGCAGCAAGCCAGCTCTGGGCGGGCGAGTCGGTAACGGTCTCCTGGAAGGGTGCCAATCGCACGGGAGCCCCACTCGTGGGCAACTGGACCGATGCCGTTTACCTGTCCGCGGACGATCGCTGGGATATCAGCGATGTCCTGCTGACTACGGTACCGCACACGGGCGGGCTGGCCCAGAATCAAACGTACTCGCAGTCCGTCACCACACTGGTACCCGGCAAGCTGCCGGGCACTTATCGCATCCTCGTCAGGGCAGACGACTAT
>JBGQLF010000388.1:0-8081 GCA_041499985.1 Gemmataceae bacterium | reverse complement strand
TTGTACAGTGCCGAAAACACGAGGATTTTTACATACTAATTGAGTCCGCTACCACAAAAAGGGGCGTCCCAAGGCCTATCTGCTAGTCCTGCATGCGGTTTTCCCCGCGTTTTCTGCAAGTTCGGGCCGTGAGCGCATACCGGCCCAGGGCGCGAATCTCGCGGGCAAAACGGGCTTCCGCCTTGGGATCGCCGACCTGGAACAGCTTCTTGACGGCCACCTGCCGGCCCAGCGACGGCTGCCACGCCCGGTAAACGACGCCCATGCCCCCACGTCCCAGCTCGCTCAACAGCTCGAACTCGCCGAGCTGGCGCGGTGCCTCCGCAGACTCCCGCCCGCTGTTCGCCTCCGCGGGTTCCTCCGCCTGTGAGCGGGCCGCCCACTGCTCGACCGGCACCCCCTCCACCGGCAGATCGAGAACGCGGGCCAGGAGCGCTCGCTGCTCGCCGGCCAGGTCGGCGCGTTCCTTTGGCTGGCCGGTGTGGTAGCACAGGTACTCCGCCCGCTGCTTGCCCTTGCGGGCATTCAGGAAGAAGACCTCACCGGTCTCGAAATCGTGCACGAGGAGAGGGTCAAGGGAGGACAAAGTGCCCGGCGGAGCCGACGGCGTGGCCAGGTAGAGCCGCTCAGGCAGGAGGCGGTTGTCAGCTTCGGGTAGATCAAGCGACTCGATGCGGTGAGCGGCTTCCCCACGCAGTTCGTAGCGTTCGACGAGCCAGCGGCCGGAGGGAAGACGGCGAATGTCCGCCAGGTAGATCAGGCGGCGCCCAGCCAGCACATCGAGCCGTTCCAGCAATTGCGGTATGCCGGCCAGGAGCGCGCGGCCCAGGTGGTCGTAAAAGGCTGCCGGTCGTTGACCGCTGGCGCCGTGGCCAAACTCGCGGTTGCGATAGGTCACCAGCCGGTCAAACAGCTCGGTGAGCCGCACCCGGCTGCCGGCGCTGCTCTTGCCGCCCAGTGCTTGCACCAGCGCGGCATCGAGGCCAGCGACGCGGGGCAAGTCATCGCGGGCCCGGCCCAGCACTAGATCACGGGCGGCGCCAAAGCCCGGATCGTCCTGATCGGCCAGCACGGGCAGCAGACGGCGCACGATCTCCCACCAGTGCCCCAGCGCTGGGCGGGCGAGCTTCTGGAGCAACTCGGCCAGTTCCGCCTCGTGCTGCGGCAGCTCGGCGTAAGTGATGACCGCGACGGAGCCGAGCAGCTTGAGGGCCGCCTCCCACAGGTAGAAGGCGGTCTGATGCCGATCGAGCGGAGCCTTGGCGTTGTGCGCCCGCCGATAGAGCTGGGCCAGGGGCAGCGGCAGTCGCGCGAGCAGGCCTTCATCGCACACAATCGCGTCGGGCATGGGCCGGTCCATTTCACCGGGCCAAGGGGACAGTTTCAGTTACATGTCTCCCGATCATAGCCGCTGCCGGATGAAGTGCAAGGATCTCCGAGCCTGAACAGACACGGGAATTCTCATCGCCCCACCTCACCTGTGGAGGTTCGCCGGTGTCCGTAAATGGCGGACAGTATAATGGCTCTCCGCACTGGCTACCAGCAGGACAGCGAAACAAGTCCAGGCCGGATGCATACAATGGAAACAAAGCGCTGGCCAAAAGTGGCTGGTACGGGTCCGAGAACCCAAGCAGCGAAAGGACACGCATGACGAGTGGTCCGGAGGTGCAATTCGCCTGTGACGCGATGTTGGGCCGTCTGGCCCGCTGGCTGCGCGCGGCTGGCTATGACGCCTCCTGGCAAGCCGACGTAGACGACTGGGACCTGATCCGCCGGGCCCAGCGCGAGGGACGCCTGCTGCTGACCTCCGACACCGGCATCTTCCGCATCGGCATCGTCCGTGATGGTGACCTGCCCGCGCTCTTCATCCCACACGGCTTGAATAAGCACGAGCAACTCACCTTCGTGCTGCATCGGCTGAACCTGCCGCTCCACGAACCGCGCTGCATGGCGTGCGGCGGACTCTTGGTTCTCGTACCCAAGGAACAAGCCCGCGACCGGGTACCACCACGCAGCTTCGCCTGGGTGGAGCAGTTCTATCGGTGCAACCGCTGCGGGAAGTTCTTCTGGGAAGGGACACACTGGCAGCGTATTGCGGCGCTGCTTCAGCAAAACACCGCCGGTGCTGGCGGATCGGCCGGACAGAATTCTGCCACCTGGCCAAGTACCTGATTGTTTCCCCTCGGGGGCCGTGGTACAATCCGGCGCGCTGTTCAGGACTCCTTGTTCACCATAAGGGGAGGACGATCATGTCCCAGCTTTCGCGTCGTGACTTTCTGGGTCAATCGACGGCCGTGGTGGGAACCCTGGCTGCCAGCGGAGCGCTGGCGCACGCCGACACCCCCCGCCAGCTCAAGAGCGCTGCCGACCAGGTCACGCTCGGCCGGACTGGCATCAAGACCTCGCTGCTCGGTCTGGGTACCGGCTCTGTCGGCGTGCAACATTCCTCGAACCAGGTCAAGTTGGGGGAATCGGAGTTCACGCATCTGGTACGCCATGCCTACGACAAGGGCATCACGTATTTTGATAGCGCCGACCAATATGGCTCGCACATTTACCTGCGCGCGGCCCTGAAAGGCTTGCCGCGCGAAAAGCTGTTCATCCAGACCAAGACGCGGGCCACGACCGCGGAGATGGCCAAGGCCGACATCGAGCGCTTTCGGCAGGAACTGGGCACTCCGTATCTCGACACCTGCCTGATGCACTGCATGACCAAGGCCTCGTGGCCGACCGATTTCCGCCCGGTAATGGATGCGCTGTCCGAGGCCAAGGCCAAGGGCTGGGTCCGCGCCATCGGGGTATCGTGCCACGGCATGGATCCGTTGCGGACGGCCGTCAACTCCGAGTGGGTCGAGGTCGATCTGGCTCGCATCAACCCGGTGGGCGTCAAGGCACGCATGGACGGGACCCCGGAAGAAGTGGTTCCATGTTTGCGTGCCATGCACGAGCAGGGCAAGGGGATCCTCGGCATGAAGATCCTCGGTGAGGGGACCTTCAAGACCGCCCACGAGCAGATCAACTCGCTGCGCTTTGTGCTCGGGCTTGGCTGTGTGAACGCTTTTGTGATCGGCTTCGAGCGTCCCGAGCAGATTGATCAGATCTGCGGGCACATTGAGACCGTACTCAAGGGATGACAGGCTTTTCTGAGGATCGGTTGCGAACCATGCCGTCTCCATCCTATAGCTATCTGAAGAGTAGTACCGAGCAGGGCGTCTTGGTGCTGACCATCCTCGCCGTCAAGATCCAGGATGAGGCGATGGGTGAGACGCTGCGTCAGGAGTTCTTGACGGCGATGGCAGACGCCGAGGCGCCCAAGATCGTGATCGATTTTCAAAACGTCCACTATGTCTCCAGCGTGGCGTTTCGGCCGTTGCTGCACCTACGGCAGAAGCTTCAGGAGAGAGGCGGTGAAATGGTTCTCTGCGGACTGTCCGCCTCGATCGGCGATGTGTTCTACACCACCCGGCTGGCCAGCAGCAGCGGTTCCGTCGCGGCGCCCTTCCGGTTGGAGCCGGATGTTGCTGCGGCGGTCAGGTGGTTGAACCAGTCCGAGGAAGGGAATCCGTAGGGTGCGTCGGGTGGCACGCCCAGAGTCATCGAAGGGCGTGGCGAGCGATAAGACCCACGCCCTTCGAAGACTCAGGGCGTGCCACCCAGGAACGGTCATAGGCTCGTCAAGGGACAAGTTCTTCCTTTGCAGCGCCTTAGCGGCGGTACTCAACGACCTGCGGCACCAGCGAGACCCGGGCATCAATGCCCAACCAGCAGACGGCAGACACGACATACAGGCCCGCACTAACCCCCAGTGCCATGGTCCAGCCCAACTTCTCCGCGAGATAAGCCCAGAACAGCGGGCCGAGAGACGCTCCGAGATTGCCGAACATATTGGCCCAGCCCAGGAGCGTGCCTACGTACGGTCCGCCCGTATCTTGGAAGTAAGCCCAGGTGGCCCCGAGTCCCGTATCCGTGGCGAAGGCGGCGAAGGCCAGGGCCAGGATCGCCCCAATCGGATCGTTCATGGCCACGCTCCCCAGCAGTCCCACGGCCGCCAGCAGCTTGGAGGCAATCCCCAGCAGACTGCGCCCCCAGCGCAGGCCGACTCGGCGCGTCAAGGCATCCGTGGCGAGGCCGCCGAGCAGACAGCCCACCATCCCGGCCACCAGCGGTAGGCTGGAGAGCCAACCGCTGGTGGCTAAATCTAGATTATAAACCTCCATTAAGTAAGTTGGCAGCCAGGTGATAAGGAACACCCAGGCGACATTGCTGACGAATTGCGTCAGGCATTGAAGCCACAGGCTGGGGCTCTCCAACATGGTGCGCCAGGGAATGCCCTGGATCGCGTCCTGCGGATTGGTCGCTTCGGGCGGCCGGCTGTGCTCGATCAGGTGAACCTCGGCGGGATTGCAGCGGGAATGTTGTCGGGGAAGATTGCGGAACCAGCTGGCAAAGAATACCGTCCAACCTACCCCCAGGAAGGCGTAGACCCAGAAGACCGGCCGCCAGTCGCCGCACAGGAAGATGAGCTGAGCGGTCACCGCTGGCGCCAGGGCGCCCCCGGCTCGGCCGCCCAGCGTGATCGCACTGTTGGCCAGGGCACGGCGCTGGAACGGGATCCACAGGCTGTAGATCCGAGCCGCAATGGGATACGCGCCCGCCTGGCCGAAACCAAAGAGCAGCCGGACGGCCAACAACATGCCCAGGCCTGTGACCAGGCCAGTCAGACCGGTGAACAGTGACCAGGCCAGGACCGAGCCGGCCAACATCAGGCGGGCGCCGAGACGGTCTCCCAGCCAGCCCGCGGGAACCTGACCGAGGGCATAGGCCAAGAAAAAAGCGCTGAAAACCCAGCCCATTTGCACGCGGCTGAGGTCGAAGTCCTTGCTGATCGCGGGAGCTGCTACGGCGATGCAGATCCGATCGAGGTAGAGCAGCACCGCCATCAGCACGGTAATGGTGAGGACGCCGTGCCGCACCCCGCTCGCCGGCAGGGGATGCAGTTTTGGTTTCCCAGCGGCAATCGCCTCGGGCAGATCGCCCATGCAACGGGTCCTTTACTTGTCGGCCGACGGCTGGACCACGGCGGTCAACAGGACGGGACCCGCCGGTCCATTGGTGTAGATGATGGCAATAGCCTGGTTGTGTTGCAAGTCTCTGGCCTCCGTGTCGCGTTGCGTCAGCACCAGTTTGCCCGCGCGCGTTTGCGGTGCCAGCGTGGCCACCTTGCTCGTTCCGGTCAGGGTGAGCTCGATGCTCTTGGCGAACTTGCCATCGGCGGCGCGGGGGCGGATGATCAGCGTGTCCTTGGCGACCTTGTCAACTGTTCCGACGGCCGTCAGGAGTGGGGGCGGCGGATCCGCGGCAAGACTCCAGCCGGTCCCGAGCAAGCACAGGACGACCGTCAGCAGAAGCCGTGAACGCATCATGATATCGCTCCTTTTTTCGCGTTACGCACGCCCGTACCTTTGCTACCCTGACAGGGACATCAAGTTGAACCTACGGAGATTGTATGAAGCGCCTGCGGATGAGGATGGTTCTGGTCCTGACGCTGGCGTTCCTGGCCCTGGCGCTGTACTGGTCGCCGCGCCGAGCCGGGTACGCCACGCCGACGGAGTGTCTTGACCGGTATGGTGAGGCGGGCAGGGCGGGCGATGTGGCCAGGTATCGCAGCTGCCTGGGTGAGCCACTGCGCTCGGAGATGGAGCGACGCTTTCCGGATGCCGCTGCCTTGGCCGAGTTCCTGCGCGCGAGCATGAAGGACATCAAGAGCTGGGTTCAGCTGGAGCCCCGTATCGACGGCTCAGCGGCGCGCGTGGACGTGGAGGAAGTGCGCGTGACCGGTCAGAGACGCTTGCGCTTTCAGCTGGCGCGCTCGGGGAAGGGCTGGCTCATCGTCGGCATCGAGCAACCGCAGGAGGTTTCGCCGGTCATTCCCTACGGAACCCACATCAGCAAAGTTCCCGAAGAAGCTTCACCAAAGTAAATTCGTTTCCCCGCCCTTTGGGTGCCACCGATGAGTGAGGTTACCCGTATCCTATCCGCCCTGGAGCAAGGCAATCCCGACGCTGCCGATCAGCTCCTGCCCCTTGTCTACGAGGAGTTGCGGAAGCTGGCCGCGCAGAAGATGGCTCAGGAAGCGCCGGGCCAGACGCTTCAGCCGACCGCCCTGGTCCACGAGGCGTACCTGCGGCTGGTGGGGGGCGACCGGGCGCTGCGGTGGGATGGTCGCGGCCACTTCTTCGCCGCCGCCGCCGAGGCCATGCGCCGCATCCTCGTCGAGAACGCCCGCCGCAAGAAGCGACTCCGCCACTGCGGTGCCCTCCAGCGGGTGGAGCTTGCCGAAGACGTGCTGGCCGTCGAAGGGCCGCCCGAAGACGTGCTGGCCGTTGATGAAGCGCTGGAGCAGCTGGCGGCGGCGGACCCAGCCACGGCCGAGCTGGTCAAGCTCGTCTACTTCGCCGGCCTGACGATGGAGCAGGCCGCCGAAACTCTCGGCATCGCCCCCCGCACCGCCTACCGCAACTGGGCCTACGCCCGCGCCTGGCTCTTCCGGCGTCTCCACGGGGAGAAGTCACCTCCTCCCGGCGCGCGGTAGTTTTGCCCCATCGGCCGGATTTTTGGCAGTCCCCGCAGGCTGGCGTCGCATGAAGGAATAGAGGGCCGCGCCGCCGGCGCGGCCTCGGGAGACTGTAACACGATGAAAGGGTGGTTGGTCATGAACAGCGCGACGCCGGACGTGAAGTCCCTTTTCGGACGGGCCCTGGAGATCCCCTCCCTCGCGGCACGGGCGGCCTACCTCGACAAGGCCTGCAACGGCAACGCCCCCCTGCGTGCCGAGATGGACGGCCTGCTGCAAGCTCTCGACCAGGCAGGCAGCTTCCTGAAGGGGCCGACTCCCGCGGCGACGATCACCACCCCTGAGGCGACGCCCGTCGAAGGCCCCGGCACACGCATCGGCCCGTACAAGCTCTTGCAACAGATCGGCGAAGGCGGCATGGGTGTCGTCTATATGGCGGAACAGCAGGAGCCAGTCCGCCGCAAGGTCGCCCTCAAGATCATCAAGCCGGGCCTGGACAGCCGCCAGGTCATTGCCCGCTTCGAGGCCGAGCGCCAGGCCCTGGCGATGATGGATCACCAGAACATCGCCAAGGTCCTCGACGCGGGCGCAACCGAGAGTGGACGCCCCTACTTCGTCATGGAGCTGGTTCATGGCATGCCACTCACCAAGTATTGCGACGACCACCAGCTCACGCCCCGGCAGCGGCTGGATCTCTTCATCCCGGTCTGCCACGCGGTCCAGCATGCTCATCAGAAGGGCATCATCCACCGCGACCTCAAGCCGTCGAACATTCTCGTCACGATGTACGACGACAAACCCGTGCCGAAGGTGATCGACTTCGGCGTGGCCAAGGCGGTCGAGCAACGGCTGACGGAGAAGACGCTGTTCACCCAGTTCGGCACCCTGGTCGGCACCTTCGAGTACATGAGTCCCGAGCAGGCGGAGCTGAACGCGTTCGGCGTGGACACCCGCAGCGACGTGTACTCCCTGGGAGTGTTGCTGTATGAATTGCTGACCGGCTCGACACCGCTAGAGCGGCAACGGCTGCGCGAAGCGGCCTACGGGGAGATCGTGCGACTGATCAAGGAGGAGGAGCCGCCGCGGCCGAGTACGCGCCTGAGCAGCTCCGGGGCGGCGCTGGCCGGCATCTCGCAGCAGCGCGGCAGCGCGCCGGGGCAATTGACGGAGTTGGTGCGCGGCGAGCTGGACTGGATCGTAATGCGTTGCCTGGAGAAGGACCGCACGCGGCGTTACGAGACAGCCAATGGCCTGGCCCGAGACGTGGAGCGCTACCTGAAGGACGAGCCAGTGGAGGCATGCCCGCCGACGGCCGGCTACAAGCTGCGCAAGTTCGCGCGGAAGAATCAGAAGCTGCTGGCTACCACGGCCGCCTTCGCCGCGCTGCTGCTGCTGGGAGTGGCGGGCAGCGCGTGGCAGGCAGTGCGGGCGACGCAGGCGGAAGCGGTGGCCGTCGCCGAGCGAGACGAGAAGGAACAAGCCCGCCAGGCCGAGGCCGAGCAGCGCG
>JBGQLF010000387.1:0-8084 GCA_041499985.1 Gemmataceae bacterium | reverse complement strand
CGGTCGGCGTGAAGGAACAACGGCAGGAGATTTCGGCCGACGACGTGATCGCGAAAATCGGGAGAGACATAGCCGATGCGCAGCCGGCGGTCGGGATCGCTGCTGTTGTCGTGGGTGCCGCAGCCCAGTAGCCGGACTTGCTGCTGGACCCAGCGACGGTGTTCTGCAAAGAGCTGGGCGGAATCGATCTGGGGATCGTAGTTCAAGGTAAACAGATAGCCGCTGTGGGCGACGTGATCGTGCGGCTTCAGCCGTAGCGCGTGCAGCAGACACTGCTGGGCCTCGTCCAAGCGGCCTTGTTCGGCCAGCGCGGCCCCCAAGCTTAAACGAGCGCTGGCCCAGTCCGGCTGGAGTTCGAGCGCTTGCTGAAAGCTGTCGGCCGCCTCGGCAAGCAAGCCCTGGGCCTGGAGCACGGTGCCGAGATTGTGGTGCGCCTGGGCAAAGTTGGGCCGCAGCACCAGCGCTTGCCGGTAGTAGTCGATGGCCTCGTCGTACCTCTTCTGGGTGCGCAGCGCCGCGCCGAGATTATTGAGCAGTTCCGGATCGTCTGGGCTGAGCTGGATCGCTTGCTGAAAGACGGCGATCGCTTCCTCGCGCCGTCGCAGGGAGACCAGGGTGATCCCCAGGTTATTGAGGACCATGGCATTGTGCGGATCCAGGGCCAGCGCCCGCTGATGGCAGCGCTCGGCCTCGGCGAACAACTCCAGCGCCTGATACGCGGCGCCCAGGCTGCTCTGGAAGGTGGCGTCCGAGGGCTGGGCCGCTACCGCTTGGCGAAAATACTGGGCGGCGATGGCGTAGCGCTGTTGTTGATACGCGATCGCGCCGAGGAAATACAGCGCTCCGGGATGCTGGGCCTGGGCGCCCAGAACCTGGCGGAAGGCCTGTTCGGCCTGGGGCAGTCGGCCCGCTTGAAAGTGCTCGAACGCCAACGCAAAAAGCTCCGCCGTGGTGGACAAGCGTGCCCCCTCTCGTCGTCGACTGGACTGCCAAAAGGGCTGGGCGCACCGCTCCAATGGTCTGGAGTACCTGGTTCTCCCTTTTGCTACACGAGTATAGATCAGTCCGTGCGTCGCTGCGGACAGTCGTAGAGCCCGCGTCCGCGTCTTGCCAGCGAACGCCAACAGGACAGCCTTCCGGTCAAGTCCACTCGAACAAGGAGCCTGAGGTGGGTTTGCTACAATGGATCAAATGCCGACTTTCATTGACGAGTCTGGGGATACGGGCCACAGTCCAACTTCTTTGCCGTATTTTCGCCTCGCCGCTGTCTGGATCCCATCTCTTGCTGAAGCGAACGCATTCCGAGAAGCTGTACGTCAACTTCGTCAGAACCGCCCAGACCTGCACCTCGAAGAAGATTTCGAATTCAAGTTCGCCAAGACGCACTCTGGGCTTTCCAGCCTGTGACTCCTCGCTGGCCGTTTTTTCATGCTGCAACCTCGCCTGACGGCGGTGGGCGGCAAGCCGGTTGATGCTCTTCTAGCGTCTGGCTTGCCGCACAACCGCCCGGTTGCGCCCCCTTCTTCTTGCTCTTGCCAAACACCTGCCCAAAACGCTGTTGCCGACTCCCTCTCAGGTGCTCTGCGCACCACGCACGCACCTTCGCACCGCAGACTGCCGTCAACGCGCGTCTCAGCAACTCCGTCGTCAACGTTACCACTAGCACTGGCAACAGTAACACGTTGCTCCCGATCTCCGACCACACGCCCCGTTCCACATACTGCTTGTAACGGCCGAACACCGACTCGATCACCTCTGAACTCCCCAACAACGCCCGGCCCGCAGGCACTTTCTTTCCTTCCTCATTCAAGAATCCCTCGATCTGGTCCGTCAGATGCTGCACCCGCTCATCGGCGGACCGCCCCGTCGCCAGCGCCGCTAACGACGCGCGAAACTGCTGCCCCGATTCCGCACGGATTCCCTCGGCGCGGACTTGTTCCTCCGCCCGACACACCAACGCCCACAGTTGCTTCCAGGTCTCCAGGTCCGGCCGAAATCCCTCCAGCCAACCCAACGTCTCCTGCCACCATGACTGCACTTCCGCCACCGGCTTCTGCAAGGCTGCCGCCAAGCGTGTGACGCCCTCTGGCGTCGCCAGCCCTTGCATGCGCTCCGCCCAAGCAAGCAACGTCTCCAGGTTCATGTAGCGCGCCTTGGACCGCAGCGTTGGCGGCAGCAGGAAACTGCCGGTCGTTTGTCGCAACCGCGCACGGACGGTCCCACATTGACGCACGAACGCTTGCCACGCTTCATCGTGCTCCAATAGCCCTTTCAACAAGCAGGCCATCTTGTGAGTGATGTCGTAGGTGTCGAGTACCTCGGGCTGCTCTTGCTGGAACAAGCGGATGCCTTTGCGGAGGTCGGACCCGTGATCACTGACAATCTGACGCGGCACGCCGACCCGCTCGGCCAACGCCACCAGTTGCTGCTGAACCACGACCCCATCCGAATGTTCGACGACCTCCACGGCCAGGACGCAGACGTCGGCATGGCCCAGGCGAAAGCCGTGCGCGCGTAGGTGGGCCTCAGACACCCCGAGGACGACCAGACAGCGGGCCGTGCCCCATTGCAGCGTATGATCAACAATCCAAATCCAATCGCTCCGCTGGGGGACGTCACGCAACAGATACAAGCCCAGACGCAACAACCAGCCACGCACGGTCTCGACGCAGGGGGTCGCCTGACCCAGGTGAGCGCACAGGAGCAGGGCGCTGCGGTAACTGGTATGGGCCTGGACGACACTGAGCAAGCAGAAGTGCATCGTGGTCAGCGGATACACGTGACCGACAAGGCGAGACGGCGTGGGCGTGGAGTCTGCCCCGCAGTTGGGGAGCTTCAGGACGGCCGTCTCGCCGGCACTCCCCCCAGGTTTGGTTCCGGGAGGGCCGTTGGCAGCGGCTGGGGCTGGGAGCGGTTCTGGAGGGCCGCCTGCTTCCAGCGTGCGCGGCTGGCTTCCAGATCGCGAATGCGGACGCGGAGGGTCCGAATTTCATCCTGTTTGGCCGCACAGCGTCGCTTCCAGCGTTCACGGCCTTGACGGAACAGGCGCGCTTGACGGGTGAAATCCTTGGCCAAGGGTGGGTGAGCCATCAGGGCAGCCTCCTGAAAACAGATCGCCTTCCGAGTGGTCGTGGAATCAGCATGATGGATAGAATGGGAAAAAGACCGTCGGGTGGACAGCCCAGACGCACTCTCACCCCAAGCGGCGAGAAGAGTTCTTCCATCTTGCACTGCGTCATCAATTCAAGTTCGCCGTCTGCGCCATTGATAAGACGCAGGGGCACTGGCGGAACGCACCAGCCGGGGAGCAGCATTGGGCAACGGCAACGGCTCCAGCTGTATCTTTGCGGAGCACTTACCACGAGGCCGAAGCCGCACGCCCGAAGCAACCGCTTCGAGACCCGATCCTGGTGGACGACAATCAGGACCAAAACTTCCTGGAGGCGATTCGGGTCGCCTTCCACGGGTTGCAATCCAAGCTGCACCCCAGCATTGCCATGGTTCGCAATCCGCGTTTCCGTGGTTCGAAGCGCGATGAGGTCATGCACCTTACGGATATGGTTTGCGGAGCAGCCGGAGCTTTTGTAGACGGAAACTCGACCTGGTATAACTTGATAAAGCCGAGGTGCTTGGGGCTGACCAGATTGCCCTAAAAGGCGAGTGGCCGGGTGCGGCAAGCGCCCGGCCACTCGTCAATGCGGTTGAGGACAAAGCCCGGAGTTACCCGAACCCTGTTCGCGCTAGGTCATTTTTGTGTTCTTCTCCGTATGGACGGAACCTAGCCGTAAAGCCCTCACGGTGTCACGGGGCAACCGCCCGCTCATTACCACTATTATCGGCGATAGCACCACGGAAGTCAACGACAAGCATTGTCGCACGCCCGCTACCACGCCGTCTGTACAGCACCTACGTATCTTGCGATCTGGTAAGCATCGCTCCATTCTCGCCGGCAGCTCCAGTAGCCGTAGGGTGCGTCGAGTCTGCGACGACGCACCGAACCAGCGCCAGACTCCGCGAGAGAAGGACAAACGGGGATTCTTCCGCTATCCTGGGAGAAGATCTGGCGATCGCACCGCAGCCTTACCTTGTGCCCTGCCAGGACTACGAATAGTTTGGTGTCGATAGGACTGGGACAAGCCCGAGGCATTCCGATCAGAGCAAGTCAAGAAACGCGCGGAGTCGGGCGACGGTCTGAGCGAGCCCCTGGGCTTCAAAGGTTGCCAGGAGCTCCTCGGCGGACTTGGGCGGGTTGCGCAGGCTCTCGCGCTGGCGCTTGACGGCGGCACAGACAGTGCCCGGTGCCAGGTCCAGAAGGTGCATGATGAAGTCGTCGGGATGCTGTGCCTCGATGCCGTAGGTCTTTAGTGTCGCTGCCGGGAAATCTGCGAGGTTCGATGTGACGATGACATCGGCCCTTGCCCGGATAGCGGCAGCAAGGACATGCCGGTCATCCGGGTCGGGGAGCGTGATGGCCGGGATCAGGTTCTCGTAGTCTGTGACCAGGCAATCTCGGACATGGGCGTTCATCAGGTCGCGGACCTTCTCCGCCTTTTCGCGCGTGATGTCTGGGTAGTCCCTTTGGATTGCCCGCATCCACTCCTCGTGGATGGCATCCGTCCACTTCGCTCGGAAGAGATCGGTCATGCCCAGGTACATCAGCAAGCTGCGCAGGGGTGCCGGATACAGCACGCAAGCATCGTAGATCGCGGTAAAGTGGCTCACGCTCAGTAACCGAGGCCGAGTTCCTGGTCCAGGGCTGAGAGTTGTTGAAGCGCCTCCAAGCGCGCCTGGTCTATCTTGTTCTTGTAGGCCATCAGGTCCTGCAAGAGCACACGCCGATGAGTGCCCACCTTCCGGTGCGGTATCGCCCCCTTCTCAAGCAGCTCGATTAAATAGGGTCGAGAGACGTTGAGCAGATCCGCGGCCTGCTGAGTGGTCAGCTCGGCATGGACGGGGATCAAGGTCACCGCGTTTCCCTGGGCCATTTCGGTCAGGATGTGCAGTAGCAGGCGCAGCGCCGAGGCCGGCACGGCCACCGTCTCGGCTGGCTTGCCATTGTCAAGCACCTGAAGGCGAACGCTCGCTTGCCTACCGAGCCGGGCCGCCAAACGACGGCTCGATTCGCGGGCCAGCAGCATGTCGGCTTCGGTCGGGGCTACCGTCTCGAACGTCTCGGAAAGCAGTGTGGTCATTGTGTTCCTCCCTCCTTGCCCGGAGACACTACTATTCTAGCAGCTTGTCGAAATAGACGCAACAATCGAAACAAGCGAAAACTGCTGGTTCGACAGCGTGAGCGAGCGAGGGCGTCAGCCCCCGCTCGCCCTGGGGTTGGCACCATCACAAGCTCGCCGGCAGCTCCAGGTTGGCGAAGTACTCGCTCGATCCCGCAATCGCTGCCAACACCGCCGCGTCCGCCACGCCCTGCTGCAACGCGCCGGTGAACGCGGCCAGCCCCGTCGGATCCGTCGGCCGGTGCAGCAACTGCCCATAGGCCGCCTGCACCCAATCCTGGCGGTATTCGTCGCTCTGGAACACCAGCGCCGCTACCTGGGCCGGCGTCATCCCCTGGTTCAGCGCCTGACCGAACACCTGCTGGCCCACGGCGTCGATGTCCCGTCCCAACACATCGTGATACAGCGCCGTCAGGAAGCCGGCGTTCGTGCCGCCGCCTTCGTTCTGCCAGTACTCCGGTGAGCCGACGATCAACGCCTGTACCTGCTCCACGGTGCCGCCCTGGGCCAGTAAGCCGCTGAACGTGCTCAGCCCCACGGGATCCACGTCCCGGTGCAGGTAGGTGTGGTACAACTGCTGCACCTGCCGTCCGTGGTATTCGTCGCTGTTAACAATGCCCTGCACGATCTGCTCCCGGTTGCTGCCGCCTTGCAACAGACCCGTCCAGTAGGTCAGCCCGCCATCCTCGGCCGGACGCCCCAGCAGGTCCTGGTACAGCTGGCCCACGAACACCTGCTCCATCGTCGGCGCCGTCGGGTCGGCCACTCGGCTGTAGATCGTCACCGACCGGCCGGGAATGTCCAGATCGGTCACGACGATCGTGATCGTCAGCGTGCCGGGGAAGCTGGTAAAGGTGTGATTGTCGCTGACGGTGAACGGATTACTGCCGGTGATCGTGCCCATATCGGTGCTGGGGCTGCCGTTGGGCCAGGTGATCGTCGCCTGGTAGCGGGCGGGGTTCTTGCGCGGATCGGGGTCGGTGAAGGTGGCGACCGCGCCGCTGAAGTTCTTGTTGCCGAAGACGCTGATGCTCTTCCCCTGGCCGGACAGGGGCGGCGAATCGACCAGGGCCGTGCTGTTGGCGACGGTCATGGCGCCGCCGGCATCGGTGATCGTCACGGTAATGGGATAGGGCGTGCTGCTCTTGGTCGCATAGGTGTGCAGGCCGGTGACATCGAAGCCGGTGCCGTTGGCGCTGATGGTGCCGGGGCTGCTCGGGCTGCCATCGCCCCAGGTGATCGAGGCGGTGTGCTCGCCGGCGAAGCTTCCCGTATCGGCATTCTGGAAGGAGGCGACGACCCGGCCGAACGGACTGGCTTCGGTGAAGGGGATGTTCATCTTGCCGACGGGGATCAGCCGCGCATCGGCGACGGTGGCGGTGCTGCCGATGGTGACCGTTTGGCTATCGGCGGTGAGCACGGTGACGGTGACGGCATAGCTGCCCTCATGGGCATAGACATGGCTGCCGATCACGTTGAAGCCGCCGTCAAAGGACATGACGGAGGCGGAGGAGCTGCTGCCATCGCCCCAGTCAACGAGGGCGGTATAGCTGCTGGCGGGGGCGGGACCGCGGTTGTCGACGAAGAAGGCGACGACGCCGGTAAAGGGGAGGCCTTCCGTGGCTCCGAAGGTGCGGCCGAAGACCGTGAAGAGGTTCACGGCGATCTTGGCCACAAAGGCGTCCGCGGCGCCGCCCTGGGCCGTCTGGAAGGCACCGGCAGTGGTCGGGAAGTTGGTCGAGTCGGCGCGGCCGGCGATGTAGGCGTTGCCGGCACTGTCCACGGCGATGCCAGTGCCTTCATCGAAAATGCCGCCGCCGCCGCTGCCGCCCAGGTAAGTGGAGTAGCTCAGCATCGTCCCCGAGGCATTCAGCTTGGACACAAAGGCATCGTCGCCGCCGCCACCAAAGGCCGGCTGCAAGGCATTGGCGGTCGGGAAGTTGGTCGAGTTGGTGGTGCCGGTGACGTAGGCATTGCCGGCACTGTCCACGGCGATGCCAGAGCCGCCATCATTCCCGCTGCCGCCCAGGTAGGTGGAGTAGAGCAGCATCGTCCCCGAGGCATTCAGCTTGGACACAAAGGCGTCGGCGCCGCCGCCATTGTCCGGCTGCAAGGCATTGGCGGTCGGGAAGTTGGTATTGCCAGGAAGGAAGTTGTTCGAGGTAGTGAAGCCGGTGACGTAGGCGTTGCTGGCACTGTCCACGGCGATGCCATTGCCATTGTCACTACCACTGCCACCCAGGTAGGTGGAGTAGACCAGGGAAGCGGGCCCCGAAAGGTTGGTATTCAGCTTGGCCACAAAGGCGTCTCCGTTGCCACCATTGGCCGACTGCAAGGGATTCTTGGTCGGGAAGTTGATCGAGTTGGTGAAGCCGGTGACGTAGGCGTTGCCGGCACTGTCCACGGCGATGCCATTGCCAACATCATCCCCGAAGCCGCCCAGGTAAGTGGAGTAAACCAGGGATGCCGATCCCGAAAGATTGGTATTCAGCCTGGTCACAAAGGCGTCCAAGCCGCCGCCTAGCCCGGACTGGAAGGCATTTTTGGTCGGGAAAAGGGTCAGGACCGAGGCGTTAGTTAGGCCGGTGACGTAGGCGTTGCCGGCACTGTCCACGGCGATGCCCCTGCCTGCATTCGTACCGGTGCCGCCCAGGTAGGTGGAGTAGACCAGGGCCGTCCCCGCCGCATTGAGCTTGGACACAAAGGCGTTGTCGCCGACGTTGGTCGACTGGAAAGCATTGGCGATCGGGAAGTTGGTCGAGAAAGTTTCGCCGGTGACGTAGGCATTGCCGGCACTGTCCACGGCGATGCCGTTGCCGACATCATTACCGCTGCCGCCCAGGTAGGTGGAGT
>JBGQLF010000386.1:0-8085 GCA_041499985.1 Gemmataceae bacterium | reverse complement strand
TGCGGCGCGTCCGCGGCGCACAGGCCGACACTATCTGGAGCATCGCTTTTTCAACCGACGGCCGGCTGGCTCTCACTGGCAGTGCCGACAAGACCTTGCGACTCTGGTCACTCGCACCGTGAGCCAAACCGGCCTTTCACTTCCAACTGCAAAGGAGCCAATCATGTGGCAATGCCTTGTCCTCGCCGTGGGCCTGGCCCTCAGCGCTATGCCCGCCGCAGCCGCGGAGCCCGCCACGGTACCAGCCGGGCCCCAACAGAAGGTGGCGACGAGCCGCCTTACCCATGTCACCGTCTACCAGAATACTGCCCTGGTGACACGTGAGGTGGAGGTGCCCGAGGGAATCGGTTCGCTGGAACTGATCGTCACGCCCTTGCCGCCGCAGACGGTGAACAGCTCCCTCTACTCCGAGGGGACCGACGGCATCCGCATTCTGAGCACGCGTTTTCGGACCCGGCCCATCAAGGAAGATATGCGCGAGGAGGTTCGCAAGTTGGAAGCCCAGTTGAAGGACTTGCAGACGGCAGCGCAAAAGCTCCAGGCGGAGATGAAGACGATCGAACAGAACTTGCAGATGCTGAGCAAGCTGGAAAACTTCACGGCCGCCAACACCCAGCACGCCACCGACAAGGGAACGCTGAACGGCGAATCCATTCTGACGCTGTCGAAATACGTTATGGACACGCGGGCGGAGAAATCGAAGGAGCTCGTCACGCTTCAGCAGCAACTCCAGACCAACCAGGAACAAACCGAGTTTGTGCGCCGGCAATTGCAAGAATTGACGGCCGGCTCCAGCAAGACCGAACGCGATGCCGTCCTGGTCGTGGACAAGAGCCAGGCCGCCGCGGGCAAGATTCGCTTGAATTACCTCGTGGACAGTTCCTTCTGGCGCCCCCAGTACAAGCTGCGGGCCGGCAAGGACGAGCGCGAACCGGTCCAGGTGGAGTACCTCGCTGCCGTCGTGCAGCAGTCCGGCGAGGATTGGAAAGACGTGACCGTGATCCTCTCGACCGCCCAGCCGATGCTCAATGCCGCCCCGCCGGAGCTGAAAATGCTCGAAGTCACCGTGCTTCCGCGCAGTGGAACTACCCCGCCGATGGGAGCCGGTGGTGCTGGCCTCGGAGGTGGTCTGCCCGGTGGCCCAGGTGCTACGGGCGGGATGATGCCGGGCGGAATGCCGGGCATGTCCGGGGGCAGGGGCCAATCCCGGGGAGACCTCGATCGCCAGGCGCGCGATCTCCGGTCCCAGGCGCAGAGCGAGTATAACACCAAGAACACCTTCGTTGGCGGGTTACGGCTCAACGAAGCGTCGGCGCTGGAGCAGACCATCGATCTGATGGTTCCCAAGGAGGAATTGTTTGCCGACAAGGAGAGATCCAGCCAGGGCCTCATTCGCGAAGGCCAAAGCATCACCTATCACCTGCCTGCCCGGCTCAGTGTTCCCTCCCGGAATGAGGAACAAGTCATCGAAGTGGCCCGGCTCGACATGACGCCGGAGTATTTCTACAAGGCGGTGCCGGTCCTGACACCGCACATCTATCGCCTGGCCAATCTGACGAATCGCAGCCACTACGTCCTGTTACCGGGCGAAGCCACGATGTATCTCGGCTCCGACTTCGTGGGCCGCATGGACCTGCCCCTGGTGGCCATCGGCGCGCAGTTCACCGCCGGCTTCGGCGTCGATCCGCAACTCCAGGTGCAACGGCACATGATCGACAAATCGCGTGAAACGAAGGGCGGCAACCAGGTCCTCAAGTACGAATACCGCATTCTCATCAGCAGCTACAAAGCCCTGCCGGTCAAGCTCCAGGTCTGGGACCGCTTACCGCGTGCCGAGATGGAAGCCGTCGGTGTGAGCCTCGTCAAAGCGACGCCCGAGATCAGCACGGATTCCATGTACCTCCGCGAGCAGCGGCCCCATAATTTGCTACGCTGGGATCTCAACGTGGATCCCGCCAAAAATGGGGAAAAAGCGGTCGCCATTCATTATGAATTCAAGCTCGAACTGGATCGACAGATGGTGATCGGCAACTTCATGGTCAAATAGTCAGGGATTAGGGATTAGGGATCAGGGATCAGGGATCGGAAATCAGTGCTGAGTACTGAGCTTTCTTTTCTGATCCCTGATCCCTGACCTCTTTAACGATTTGTCACCAGCACCACGTCACAGCCTCGGTACAAGTCGCGCTGCCGGCCGAGTTCCCGACGAGGCCCAGTTATGCTAGTTTCCAGGCTGTCCCAGATTGGCGCGGGCATAAACAGATAGACCGGGAGCGGCGAGCCCAGGAACTCGCGGACTTCCTGCTCGCTGGCCAGGCGGAAGACCTCGCGCCGACAATAAAAGACTAAACTAGGTTGAAAATACTGGTAACAGGCGACTCGGATCTCGCGCTGGGTCGGGGACTCGCCCATGGCCTGCACCAGAGAGCGCGGCGCTTTGTAGTGGTCGACCACGACACTGCCCCAGGCAGCCAGGGTGCCCAGGAACAAGACCGCAGCCGCGGTGACACCAAACACCACGCCGCGGGGGTAGTGCCGGCGGGCAGACCACCAGGCTACTATCGCCCCCAGAACCGGTAGCAAGCCGACCGCGGCCCATCCAGCCAATCCCGGCAACACTCGGCCGCGGAGAAATGGAGCCGGCAGGACGCCGCTGGCCAGGAGGAGCCCCGTAGCAGTGCCGATCCCCATCAGCGCGAGGATTCCCAGGCTCAGCCGCACGGCCCACGACGAGGGATGCAGGGATCCACGGAGCCAGCGCTCGAAGAAACGCCCCGTCAACAGGGCCACCGGCGGATAGATCGGTAAGACATAGTTGGGTAGCTTGGTGCCCGCAGCCGAAAAAAACACAAAATAGACCGCGATCCAGCACCACAGAAACGAGTGCGCGAGGGAGAGGGAGGAAGTGCGCGTATCGGACTGCTCACTGCGAGGTTCGCCCTGCGACACACGTGCCTGCTGCCACTCGGCCACGCTAAACCAGCCGGCCAGGCCGAGGAAAGCCGACCACGGGGCAAAGCCGAGGAGCAGGGCGATGACATAATAATAGATCGGCCCACCATGATGCTCCATCGGATTCAAGTAACGGCCCACGTTATGCGTCAGCAAAAACCCGCGGAGGAAGCCGGCTTTGGTCTCCGCTCCCACCAGGATGTACCAGGGCAGCGCCACCAACGCAAAAGCCATTACCCCCAACAACTGCCGGCGATCCAACAGCAGCCGTCCACGCCGATTGCTGAACAGGAACAGCGCGATCACCGCCAACGGTAGCACGACACCAACGGGGCCCTTGGCCAGCACCGCCAACCCCGTGCTGATCCCCACGAGCACGAACCAGCCGCGCCCGCCACGGGAGATGCTGCGCCAGAAAAACAGAAAGGTCAGTACCGTAAAGACATTCAGGAGCGCGTCGGGATTGGCGAAATGAGCCGAGCCGCAAAACAGGGCCGTGCTGGCGAGCACCAGTCCGGCGAGCAATCCGGTACCGGCGTCGAACAGGCGCCGGCCGAGCTCATAGGTCAACAGCACGGTCACGAGGGCTGCCAGTGCGGATGGCAGGCGTGCCGCCCATTCGTGGATGCCGAACAAACGGTAGGCGCTGATCTGGAGCCAATACAGCAGAACCGGTTTATCGACCCGCAATTCGAAGTTGAACGTCGGCACCACCCAGTTGTCGCACTCCAGCATCTCCCGTGCCGCCTCGCTGTTGTTCCCCTCGTCAATGTCCCACAGGCTGGGCACGCCCAGGTTCGGCAGGAATAACGCCGACGCCACTACCAGCAAGACCGCGTGGTGAACACTACGACGATTGGCCCCTCGGAACATTCCCTTGTCCCTCGCGATGGTGAAGCTTTGCCCCCTCGCATCCGACCGCATTATAAGAGGGCAGTCCTTTTTCGCGAGGGCAGTCCCGCCGCGCCCGGGCCCGCTGCGTCGGAGATGGCGCACGCGTCCAGATACCCCTCCTTCGCCGCTGCCGCCCCTTCTCTGTCTCGCCGATCTAACCAAAATTCCACCATCCACCCATTTGGTGGACGTTAAGTATCGTTGCAAAAGTCGAGTGTTTAGCATTATCACCGGGAAATCGACCATGACTCAAACGAGCAAATGCCGTAAATTCCTGGCTGGGAATGCCTGGCCAAGGAAAGCTTTGCTGTGTCTGGTCCCGGGGTCTACTACCACGAGGCGGAGCGGCTGCACAAGTTAGCGACGCTGCTGCAGGCGGGGGAGGGCGGAGCGGCGGCGTGGGCGGAGCGGGCCCAGAGCATCCTGTGGGAGGAAGGAGGCGAGGCCTTGCTGCGGCATTCGCAGGCCATCCAGCTGCCGGCCACGGCGGAGAAGGAGTTAGTGGAGGAGTTGCGTCGCCGTGACCGTGAAGCCCTGGCTGTCAATGGTGACGTCATCGTCACCCATGGCCGTAAAGGAGCAGTCCTCGACCCACGGGTCGACCCAGTTGTTCTGGATGTGGACCGCGTCGGCGGTCGTGCTGATCAGCCGACCGGAACCCGGCTTGATCAGGACGTGGCTGTTGAGGACATTGACCGCCTCGGACCGCCAGCTGACGACGAACCTATCGGGGCCGGTGCCCGCGATCTGGAACAGGCCGAGGATCGGGTTGGTGACCAGCACGTTCGCCCCGTTGCCGTTGATGACCAGGTTGTCCGCGTTGTTGACATAGAAGGCGTATGGGACGTACGCGTTAAAAGCGGTGTCAAGGTGGTAGGTGGCCCCCGCCTGGAGGCGAATTTCCCACGGCCCCGCGGTCGTTTGCTGGTTCTGCCGCGCCTGGGCGATGGTTGAGGCGTCGTCCCCACCGGAAGGGGTATCGACCCTTACCGGCTGCCCCCCCCGCAGGGTAAAGACCCGGTTGAGCGTGAATTCCAACGTGAAGAGGTCGGAGACGTCGGAGGTCAGAGCCCCGACCGCCACGTACACCGTGTCCCCCGCGTTCAAAAGACCCAGGCTGGTGTTGAAGGGGATCGAGCTGCCGCCCGTCGGGGCCGTCCGGCGCAGCAGCGGGCTGCTCCCCGTGTTGTTGACGAAGACCAGGACCTCGTCGCCATCGATGCCGGTTCCCGTCACCGTGGACGCCCGGCCCAGGGTCGCGTTGTCGAGCTCGTACGGACCCGAGTTGGTCACGGTATAGGCGGCGATGGCATAGCGCGCCAGATTGCCGGCCGGGTAGCTGGTCCCCCGCCCCGGGTGTCCTCCCCACTGGGCCAGCTGCAAGTAGCCATCGGGGTCATGGGAGTAGTCGGTTTTCCCCGACGGGGTCCACAGCCCGGCCCCGGCAAAGACCAGCGGCTTGAAGGAGGCGGTGTTGCCGATCGAGCCGGTGCTGACGGTCCCGGTGGCCCCGCCGGTGCCGGTGCCGGCGACCCAATTGTCGGGCTGGTTCCATAGGTACTGCCAGCCGGGCTTCAGCGTACCGGTCGTGGCGAAGTCGTCGTGGTAGTCGGCCACCGCCTCCAGGAACGTGCTGGGCATCTTGTAGCTGTCGGTATTGATGAGGTTCAGGACGCTGGACGGAACCAGGAGATTGAGGAAGTAGTCCTTGGCGTTGTCGGACAGCCAGGTCCCGGCAACCATGTTCCCCGAGATCGTCACGCCGAATTGCCCGTTGTAGAACCCGCCGACGTAACTCAGCACGATGGCGTTGTCCCCGGTAGTGCTGTTGGCCCGCGGCGCGCCGAAGATGTTGAGGGCGATCGAGACGTTGGTCGCATTGCGCACCAGCAGCGACTGCATCGACCAGTTCAGGAAGGTGTTCGAGCGAATCGTAAGGCCGTTGAAGGCGTAGGACGGGACGCCGGCCACTACGTCGGCGTTCCCATTCCACTTCAGGAGCGAGACGACGATGGCCGCGTTCTCGTCACTGTTCGGGTAAGTGCTGCTCAGGCCGATGCTGTCGAAGGTGTTGTGCTGGATCAGGATGTTCTCGGCCATCAACCCCTCATTCCAGTAGTTCAGGTTGGCCATCTCGATGGCCTGGAGGCCCTGGCCCACGAACGCGTTGTCCACGATCTGGCCATTGGACCCCTTGGCACGGATGCCCACGGAGCGGTTGTTGGTGAAGCTGTTGCCCCGGATCACGAACCCCTGACTGAGGTCGTCGTTGAAGATATGGGTCGAGGTCTTGTCGTCCGCCGTGCCGGTGGCGGCGAGCACCACTCCGGACACCGCCGTATCGACCGTGACCATCGCGCCGCTGACGGCCGTGACCGTGGCCCGGCCCAGGATCCCGCCGGTGGTTGGGTTGAAGAAGGTCAGGTGCTCGCCGACGCGGACGAGCTCGTACCGGGTGTCCCAATTGCCCAGCGTGAAGGTCTTGTTGTCGGCGCTGGCAGCCGTGGCCGTGAAGCCCCAGCTGTAAATGTTGACGTCATCGTCCCCCATACCCGTAAAGGAGCAGTCCTCGACCCACGGGCCGACCCGGTTGCTCTGGATGTGGACCGCGTCGGCGCTCGTGGTAAGCAGCCGACCGGAGCCCAGCTTGATCTGGATGTGGCAGTTGAGGACATTGACCGCCTCGGTCCGCCAGCCGACGACGAACCAGCCGGGGCTCGTGTAGACGGTGGTGTTGATGATGCTAATCTGATGCCCGGGCGTGTACGTGGTGAACGCCCCGTCGAAGGCCGGAACGCCCGCTTCGATCGTAAAGAGGTTGCCGTACCCCCCGTAGCCACTCACCACCAGGTGCGTGTTGACGGTCAACAGAGTGGTGACGTTCAGTTGCAACTCGTACCGGTTCGAGCCCAGGTCCGTCACGGTGCTGTAGACGAACCCGGGGTAGGTACCGGCCACGAGCCGGCCGGGGTTGGCCGGGTCGATGGGATAGGCATACTTGTCCACGGCGTTCAAGAACCGGCTGGCCGTCGGCGCCGGGTAGCCGGCGTCCAATTGCAGCGTGACCTTCCTGGTTGTCGTGTCGATCGCCGTGATCGTCCCCTGGGTGAAGGGCAGGGCCTGGTTGACGCCGTTGACGATGTTCTCGTAGTCGACACTGGCAAGGTCCCGGACGATCACATTCCGGCTGCCCACGATGTCGAATAGGCCGAGGGTCGGGTCGGTGACCAGCACGTTCGCCCCGTTGCCGTTGATGACCAGGTTGTCCGCGTTGTTGACATAGAAGGCGTATAGGCTGTTCGCCTGAAAAGCGGTGCCGACGTGGTAGGTGGCCCCCGCCTGGAGGCGAATCTCCCACGGCCCCGGGGTCGTTTGCTGCTTCTGCCGCGCCTGGGCGATGGCTGCGCGGATGGCCGGGGCGTCATCGCCGCCGGACGGGGCCGCCACCGTGACCACGCGGCCCGTCGTGTCCAGGCTACGCAGCGGCAGCTCACGCGGAACGACCCGGTTGAGCGTAAACTCCAACGTGAAGCTATCGTTGGTGTGGGAGGCCAGGGCCCCGACCGCCACGTACACCGTGTCCCCCGCGTTCAAGAGGCCCAGGCTGGTGTTGAAAGGGATCGTGCTGCCGCCCGTCGGGGCCGTCCGGCGCAGCAGCGGGTTGTTCCCCGTGTTGTTGACGAAGACCAGGACCTCGTCGCCGTCGATATTAGGTCCCGTCACCGGGGACGGCCGGCCCAGGGTGGCGTTGTCCAGCTCGTACGGACCCGAACTGGTCACGGTATAGGCGGCGATGGCATAGCGCGCCAGGTTGCCGGCCAGGTTGCTGGTCCCCAGCCCCGGGTGTCCGCCGGTCTGGAACAGCTGCAAGTAGCCATCCGGGAGATGAGTGTAGTCGCTGTTCCCGGACGGGGTCCACCTCCCGGCCCCGGCCAAGACCAGCGGCCTGAACGAGGCGGTGTTGCCAATCGAGCCGGTGCTGACGTTCCCGGTGGCCCCGCCGCTGCCGGTCCCGGCGACCCAGTTGTCGGGCTGGTTCCACAGGTACTGCCAGCCAGGCTTCAGCGTGCCGGTCGTGGCGAAGTCGTCGTGGTAGTCGGCCACCGCCTCCAGGAACGTGCTGGGCGTGACGCGGTCTTCCAGCGCCTCGACTACCGGCCGGAAGCGGCCGCGCTGAGGGCTGCTCGTCCGGGTGGAGAGGAACCGCGGGCCGCGAACCCAGTGGAACAGACGAACCAT
>JBGQLF010000385.1:0-8086 GCA_041499985.1 Gemmataceae bacterium | reverse complement strand
CGCCTGCGAACAAGCAACGCTGCCCAGCGACCTGCCTTACCCGGCAGCCGACTGGTGGCGCGGGCTGGTGGTCACCGGTTACATGACCGGCTGGCGGATCTCCGAACTGCTGGGGTTGCGAAAGGAAGACCTGGACCTGGAAGCCGGCTTTGCCATCACCAGGGCCGAGGACAACAAGGGCAAGCGGGACGAGCGGGTGAAGTTGCACCCCGTCGTGGTCGAGCATTTGCGCAAGTTGGCCGGTTTCACCCCGGCCGTGTTTCCCTGGAACCACAATCGGCGAACCCTGGACACAGAATTTGCCCGGATCCAGCAAGCGGCTGGCATCCACCTCAACTGTCCTGATCAGCACGAGCACACACCGGCCTGCCACGTTTACGGGTTCCACGATTTGCGACGAGCGTTCGCGACGATGAATGCGGACAAGCTCACCGCAGACGCCTTGCAGGCGCTGATGCGCCACAAGAGCTACCAGACCACTCAGGTCTACATCAACATGGCCCGGCAGATGGATGAGGCTGTGGCCGTGTTGCACGTGCCGGACGTACTGCGACAACCAGGGAAGGCAGCGGAATAAACGATGGCTTATGGAACCGCTTTGGAACCTTTGCCCGTTCTCTCCGTTCAACGCATCGTCGTAAGTCCTTGTCCTGCTTATTGAAGGCGCCGGGGCTCGAACCCGGGACCTACGGATTAAAAGTCCGTTGCTCTACCGACTGAGCTACGCCTCCGAAGTCATTCACGGTACAGCATTTAAGTCGAATTCCGGTCCTCCTAGAGCTTGCCGTAACTGCTTATATTTTACCGGGATTCTGTACCAAATCCTAGGGATTCTGTACCGAATTCTGTACCGGCGAGGCTATTGTAGGGAGGAGGAGAGTTTGGACAATCAAACGCGGTAGCGGCACCGGGGAAAGACGGCCACGAATGGAGGGGGGAATCCTCCTGGGAAGCCGCGCGGCTGCCTGCCCTCAAGTCGAGCGGCTGCTCCGGTCGCCTGATTCTGAAATGATGGTTTTCGGGGCGATAAGCAAAACCCCCCATTAACGCACAAAGATATGGCCGCTTTCCTCGGGTGGCGCCTGCCGGCGCGGCTTCTTGGTCACGATCTCCACGTCACGTCCGAGAGCCGCAATGAAGCTCATCAGCCGATAGACCGAGAATCCCCGGAAGCGGCCGTTGAGCATGGCGGAGACCTTGGGCTGGTCAATGCCGAAGACTTTGGCCGCCGCCACTTGGGACATGCCGCGCTCCTCGATAATGTCGGCGATGTGGCTGACCAGCCTGGCCTTGGTCTGATGTTCCTCCGGGTGGGGGAATCCGAGTTCGGCAAAGACGTTGCCGCTGCCGCGGGTGACGGTGGTTTCTTCTGTCATGACTTCTTTCTCCTATAAGCTTTCGCGTAGTCGTCGGCTGCGGTTCTCAGCCGGCTGTTGATGAGGTTCAGGTCCGCCGTCGGCGTCGCAACTCCCTTTTTCGACTTCTTTTGGAAGACATGCAGCACGTAAACGGCCAAGGCGAACTGGACGGTGTAGACGGCCCTGAACATGTTGCCTTCGTGGTTCTCCACGATTTCAAGGACGCCCGCGCCGCCAAAGCCACGCAGCGGCTTGGCGCTGGGATGCCTGGCGCCTTCCTGTGCGCGGTGCAAAGCATAGCCAAAGCTGTCCTGCACGGCGTCGGGCAACTCTCGCAGATCGTCGAGCGAAGACGCTATCCAGTGCAAGGGCTTGAGCGGCTTGTCCATACAGGATTATGCCCATATTAGGCATAAAGGGTCAAGCGTGATGATGTCGGCAAGGGCCTCACGACGCAGTTTTGCTCTTGATCGCGGACCGGAAAAACGCTATGGCCGTGCTGGGGGAATTGGCCGGAGGGGAAACCATGTGGCGTTTCTGTGCGCTGATCGTCGTTCTGTTCCTGGTGGCCGGTTGCGAATCGGATGGGCAAAAGCACTGGTATGATGAAGCCTTAAAAGATGCCCGAGGTGACAACCAGCAGATGCGCGGGTTCGGATCGACAGTAGACAAATCCACAATGGACAAATGATCGGTTGCGGCAACACGCGGATTCCGGCTGACCGCCACGCGTTGCTTGCGATGCCGTTGGCCGTGCGGGATGCTGAATCTGGCTGTCCTGCGTTAACGGCATCCCGTGTTTTTTGGCTCCCTAAGAAGACCTTGTCTGCACACAGATGTTCGAGTTGGCGATCCGCGTTCTGATCGTAGCTGCCGAGCCGGAGCTACGAGCGCTCGCTGAAGCCGTACCGGCGCATGATGGCCTGGATGGTCTCTCCGGCGACCTGTCTCTCATCGTACTCCACCACTGGATCACAGGCGAGAATCTTGGCCGGGCGCGTGGCTTCGCCCCCGTTCAGGCGCAGGAGCTTCGCACCACTAGCGCGCAGTTCGATGCCGAGGGCTATGGCGGCATCGAGCGAGATGTACTTGTCCTGGAACTGAATTCTGGCCATGACAACCTCTCGATGTGTCCTCAGGTCCTCTGAGCAACCCACGGCGCCCTTCTATCTCAAGTACGCGATCCTGGCCCCGGTGTGACGGGATGTTGGCCAAAATCCGTGAAGCGGCCCTGGCCTCCGCGGATTCGGATGCAGCTCAACCCCGCAGCAGCGCAGCGAGCCGCTGCGCTGCTGGTGGACAGAAACCCGCGTTCCCCAACGCTCAAACAAGTGCCTCAGCATTACCATTGCCGTTTTGCGGCCGAACCGGACACGAAATTAAAAAGTTCTTTGGAGCAAGATCACGAGGGGACTTCGATCAGGAAGACAAAATGGTGACACTTACTGGGGAAGATAGTCCAGCAGCAAGTCAGCCCGAGATAACGGGAAATAATGGGAGACTTTAGCATCAGCAGTGATCGGATTCCGGGTCCGAGCGAGCGAGGTGCAGGGTCTTCTGAGTCCGGTCACGGTCGCGGTGCAGGGCTTGGAGAGTCCATGCGCGTTTGGGTGCCCGCAGTTCGCGGTTCCTGTCCAGAGCCAGCCGCTGCTCCAGGTGCGGCTTGGTCCTGACGCTGTAGACGCTCTGCTGCGCCTTGCGGAAGCGCCGGTTGGACCTCTCCACCGCGTTGCTCGTCGATCCCAGCAGTTTGTCGTCCAAAAACAGCAGCGCCTTCTCCAGCATCGGGCTGTTCAGTTTGGCCAGCGCCCGCCGCAACCCCTGGAACCGCCGCACGCGCCGCCGCAACTTTTCCAGACGCCCAAGCGCCGTGGCCATTCGGCAGCGGCGGTCGAACAAGCGATACACCTCATCCATGATCTCTCGCAACGCCCGCCACTGCGGCAGCCCGCGCATCAGCTTCTACAGGAACTTCTTCTGGGCCGTGCTGAGGCGGTGCCTGACAAACAGATGGCGATGCTTGAACAACTCCGCCACGCGTTTCTTCCGACGCTTGATCCGCCGCGCCAGCGGTCGCTGCGTGTTGCTGGGCCGGCCGCGCCGCTGCTTGGGGATCTTGGCCTTCATCTCCTTGCGGAGTTTGGCCAGTGCCCGCCGTACCGCCAGGATGATCTCCTGGATGACGTGGAAGCGGCAGCGCTGATGCGGCACCCCCGGCCACAACTTCTTGAGTACCTTGGGGTAAAGCGCCGAGCCGTCCGTGGTGATGCCGCGCACGCTCAGGCCGCGTTGGTCCAGTTGAGCCTTGAACTCACTCCGGAAAGCGCGGACGTCTGTGCGCGTCGGCTTGTGATCGAGGACGCGGAAGGCCAGGCGGTTGTATCTGCGGTTGTCCACGATGGCGAGAACGCAGAAGGACCCGTCCTAGAGTTCGTCGATGGCCAGGTAGCCGGAGAAGTTCGCCAGCGCCTCGTCCAGGTAGGTGGTCGAGAGGCTGTCTACCTTTTTTTTCCCCGGCGGCCTCGACCCAATTCTGGATGGTGGCGTAGGGGACGAAGACGCGGTGGTCGCGCCACAGGTGCCAGCTGGTGCTTTAGTAGGGCAAGCCGTCCTCGGCCACCAGGCGGACGGCCAGGTCCTGGACGCGGCGGGTGTATTGGCACTTGGGCAAGGCCACATCGGGCTGGCCGCTCGACGGAAGCGAAGGTTCTCCGGTCGGCCATCGTAAGCGTTCTATCCCAGCAGCCGGCAGAGGTGATTCCGACGGGTTAGCCACTGTACTTGACGCCACTGTCCGCCAAGCCCGCGTTGGCGGTACTGACTTGACGGATCCGTTTCTCCTGGACTTCCCGGTCGAGGTGTGCCAGCAGCTCGGCAAGCGGCTTGGCCCCCAGGTCGCCGTCGAGACGATCGCGCACCGCCACGGTGCCGGCGCTTTGTTCCTTGTCGCCCACGACCAGCATGTAGGGGATCTTTTCCAGCTGGGCTTCGCGGATCTTGTAGCCGATCTTCTCCGGTCGATAATCACCTGTTACGCGCAAGCCGTGTCGTTTCAGTTCGGTCTCCACTTTCCGGCCATATTCGCTGAAGCGTTCGCTCACGGGCAGCACGCGCGCCTGCTCGGGCGCCAGCCAGAGCGGGAAGGCGCCGGCAAAGTGCTCGATCAAGATCCCAAGAAACCGCTCCATGGACCCGAAGGGAGCCCGATGGATCATTACCGGACGGTGGGGCCGATTGTCCGGACCGATGTACTCCAGCTCAAAGCGCTTGGGCAGGTTATAGTCGAGCTGAACGGTCCCGAGCTGCCATTCACGGCCGATGCAATCGCGAACGACGAAGTCAACTTTCGGCCCGTAGAACGCCGCTTCGCCTTCCTCGGCGGTGTAGTTCATCCCGAGCTGGCGAACGATGTCGAGGAGTGTGTGCTGGGCGGTGTTCCAATCTTCTTCGCTGCCGACGTACTTACCGCTGCCCGGAGCGCGCAGGCCGACGCGCACTCGATAGTCGCTCAGGCCCAGGCTCGAGAGGACGAACAGTACCAGCTCAATGTTGGCCCGCATCTCCGGTTCGATCTGCTCGGGCGTGATGAACAGGTGGGCGTCGTCCTGGGTAAAGCCCCGAACCCGTGTCATGCCGGACAGCTCTCCGGTTTGCTCGTAGCGGTAGACCGTGCCAAATTCCGCCAGGCGCACCGGCAAATCGCGGTAACTGTGTGGCTCGGCCTTGTAAATCTGAATGTGATGCGGGCAGTTCATCGGCTTGAGCAGGTAGCCTTCTTGCTCGGTCAACCAGGTAAGCAAGGCTTGGGCGCGCTCGGGGTACGTTTTGGCCTCGCCGTAGGCTGGTAGTTCCACATCCATGGCTTGGAGCACGCCGAGGACGTAGCGGTGCACCGCCTCCAGCTTGGCATCGGCACTGGCAGCCTCCGCATAACCGGGCACATGAAATTGGGTCAAGGCCATGAACTGCGCCATGTCCTGTTCGGGCTTGGCGTCAAGTGCACCGGCCGCCAGGCGATGTTGCGCCAGATCCAGGGCCGATCCCGCCGGGTGATGATACATCGGTGGATACTGGGCATCCCGATAGTATGGGAAGTGGCCACTGGTGCGGTACAGCTGCAAACGGCCAATGTGCGGCGTATAGACCGGCTGGTAGCCGCGCTTGAGCAGTTCGTCCTTGATGAAAGTTTCGAGGAGGCCGCGCACCGTCGCTCCCTTGGGCATCCACAGAATCAGGCCACTGCCCGCTACTTGGCTGATCGTGAACAGTCGTAGCTGCTTGCCGAGCACGCGGTGATCGCGCTTGCGGGCCTCCTCGAGCTGGTGGAGATAAGCGTCGAGGTCCTTCTGCGTGAAGAAAGCGGTACCATAAAGGCGCTGGAGTTGCTTACGGCTGGCATCGTTCTTCCAGTACGCGCCGGCAATGCTGAGCAGTTTGATCGCCCCGATTTTGCCCGCGTGCGGGATATGAGGGCCGCGACAGAGATCGATGAACTCCCCCTGGCGATAAAAGCTCAGGGTGGGGTATTGTTTCAGATCGTCGTCGATGTGCTCGACCTTGTAGCTCTGGCCGAGATCCTGGCACAGCGTACGCCCCTCGGCCGTGGGGCGCTCGAAGCGTTCGAACGGCTCCCCCAGGGTGATGAGGCGCCGCATTTCCTCCTCGATGCGCGGGAAGTCTTCCTCCTTGAGCGGCGGGGTGACGTCCATGTCGTAATAGAAGCCGTTTTCGATGGTTGGGCCGAACGCCAACTGCACGCCTGGAAACAGCCGCAGGACGGCCCGGGCCATGATGTGCGCGCAACTGTGTCGCAGCACATCGAGCGCTTCGCGATCCCGATCGGTGAGAATCTGGAAAGAAATGTCGCCGTTTCCAGCGGGCAATTCGCGATCCAGGTCGAGGATCGTGCCGTTCACCTTGGCCGCCACGGCAGCCTGCGCGAGGCGCTTGCCGATGCTCTCGGCAATATCGCGGGACCGAGTCCCTTCCGGAACCTGTTTCACGGACTTATCAGGTAAGCGCAGGGTGAGCATCGTAGATCTCTCCCAGAATGAAGGCCATTGGGGCGCATCCCCTCGCCCAGAGAGGGGCTATCAGCCGGAAACCGGCACCGAGGCCGGCGTTCGCGCAGTCAAGTTTCTGGGAGTATACTACGGGAACGGCGGCGCCGTGAAGACCGGGACGAGGAACCGGGCACAAGGAAGTCGGCACAGCCACGGTCTTGGCTGCGGTAGTCGAACAGATCGCCTGGATGGAGAAACCTACTCGCCAACATAAGGCAGCAGCGCCATGAACCGGGCGCGCTTGACGGCGTCCTTGACCGCGCGCTGAAAGGCGGCGCAGTTGCCGCTGCGCTTGCGACTGAACAGCTTCCCCTGACTGGTGCACATCTTTTTCAAGCCCTGCACATCCTTGTAATCCACGAACGCCGGTCGTGGACATCCCTCTCGGGTGCAGAACCGGCAACGATTTTTGCGTCCTCGTCCGAGCTTCTTGCGGACCATTGCTATCCTCATCCCCACAGAATGGAAGTTTCGCGCAGCCCCAGGAGCGAAAACATCACCATAGTGGCGAGGGACATCTCTGTCAACGAGGGGCCGAACAAAAACAAGCCACGCCGTCCCCTCACCCTACTCTCCCTCAGACTGGGGGAGGATAGGGTGAGGGGGCGGCGTAGTGGTTGGCTTCGAGTCCTGGAAAACGATCAACCAGGCGTGTCGTACCCCTAATTCGGAAGGATTTTCTTTAGATCGGCGACGATCTTGTCGACATCGCCTTCCTTCATCTCACCTTTGCGGAAGGCGTAATTCGCCTTGACGTTCCGCTGGGTGTAGAGCACGACGGTCACATCGGCCTCCCTGGACACGTCGTAGCCGCGGGGACCCGGAGGATTATCGATGGTGAGGACCATCTCTTTGAGCTGTTCTTTCTTGGCCAGGTCCTTGAGTGTCTTTTCCATGCCTTCGTCATCGCTGAGGAAGACGACGAAGCTGCCCATGCTGCAACCGCTGTTCTTGACAGTCGCGGCATCGATCTTCTTGACCAAACTGGTCAAGGGGTCGCTGATCTCGCGCGCGAAGATCATCGCGACCGGGTTCGTGCCGTTCTTTCAGACCAGGCAAAGCTTTTGGCCTTCCGTCGGGCCGTTGCAGTGCAACGGGTTAAACGGAGGGATATTCGAGCTCCCCGGCTGAGGTCCTGATTTGAGCTCCGCGGCCATCACGCAGCCGACCAGCAGCGCAACCGCCAGGGAAGCCCCTGCGACGATACCATTCTTCATCGTGGAACCATCCTCCAAATGAGAAACCTGGACTCGAAGCCAACTGCCAAGGGTTGTACTGGGTGTACCATACCTGGACGACAGCGGGAAGAGGATTGTTCAGATCGCAGCGGAAGCGGCCCGCAGCACCGGATGACAAACCAGTCGATCGTGCGGCGAGAACGCATCGTTGCGCGGGGCGCGCAACGATGTCTACGATCGCAATTTATTGTCGAATAAGAGCTTGCGTCCGCGGGAGCCCGATCGTTGCGCGGATTGCGCGGGCGGGGCGGTTTTCGTGCTGCGGGCCTGTTGCGCGCAACGATCGCACGGTTCTCTCTTCTTGCGAGGCCAGCGTGCCGATTTGGCAGGCGGCTCAAAGAATGGCTTCTGTCGTCGCTCCCTGCTGGTGCAGCAACGTGCGGTACCAGGCCTCGGTTTGCGCCGCCCGGCCCGACAGAGCGACGCT
>JBGQLF010000384.1:0-8094 GCA_041499985.1 Gemmataceae bacterium | reverse complement strand
GCAGTGCCTGGACGACCTGCCCACCAAGCACAAGGACGCTATGGACTCCCTCCTCACCCACAACTTTCAGACCTTTGAAAATGTGTCACTCATGGCCGCGTAAAGTATACGTTTATTTGGGCCGCGTCAATCTGGCTAAGCCCGGAGGAGCTTGAGGGCGATTGCTGTGTGCTGATTTGCAAGGCGGCCTCCACCGCCGCACCGCATGGTGCGAACACCCGCCACTGGGCGAGCACTACCTCCTTGCGCCGAGTCAGGAAACCTGTTCGAGGAGCGCCTTGGCTTCCTGCAGGTCAGGGGTATCGAACCCTTCGGTGAACCAGTCGTAGCACTCGGCTAGCATCGGCCGGGCTTCGGCCTGGCGGTCTTGTTTTTGGTACAGGCGGGTCAGACTCATCGCGGTCCGCAGCTCCAGCGCTTTGGCCTGCTGTCGCCGGGCGATGGTGAGGGCCCGGCGAAAACAGGCTTCCGCCTCGCGGTAGGTGACTTCGGCCGCCTCCTGCCGCAGCAGGAACTCGCCCTGGAGGCGATGCAGCTCGGCCCCGTGGAAGCCTTCGCCCGTGCTGTGCATCAGGGCCAGGGCTTCGGCAAGCACGCCCAGGCCTTCCTCGATCTGTCCTCCCCTGCCCAGAGCTTCGGCCAACAGGGCCAGGAAGTAGGTCCGTTGCGTCTCACCCCCGGTGGCCGTCCAGGCGGTCAGCCCCTGGCGCATCTGGGCAATGCCGCTGGCCCCCGCCCCTTGCTCGGCCAGGGCCCACCCACACAAGACCAGGCCGCCCGCTCGCCAAAACGAAAGCCCGTGCTCGGTCGCGATCGCCGTGGTGGCCTCGGCGCTCTGCTGGACCGCCGGCCCCTCGCGGCGGTACTGCCGGAGCATGGCGGCGAGGTACAGTGCCAGCGCGAGCGTGCTGGGTTGTCCCAACTCCCCGCCCAGGGCGACCGCCTCGCGGCTGCGTTGCACCGCCTGGTCCGGGTAGCCGAGCAACCAGAGGGCCACTGCCCCGAAGGCTAGGCATCCCACTGCGGGATCCTGCCCGTAGGGGTAGGTGTGGTGGCTGTGTCGCTTGGGGTCGTACAGGGCAACCCCTTGCTCCATGTGTTCGCGCGTGGCGGCTGGGCCGCCAAGGCAGTGGGACGTGATCGCCAGCGCCTGGCGGGCCTGGAGGAGCTGGTCCGGATCCTGGGCCCTCTGGGCCAGCGTGAAGAGCCGCTCGGCCAACTCCCGCGATTTCCCGAGTTCGGAGCGCACCAAGTAATACGCCCACAGCCCCCAGAGCACCGGGAAGAGCCGCGGGGCCTCCTGCACCTGTTCGTACAGCGCGCGGGCGCGGGCGTAGATGCGCTCGGCTTCCGGGGCCGCGTAACCCTGGGTGAACTGCAGTTGCATACCCAGGGTCACTTGCAAGGGCAGTTCGCGGCGTGCGCGTTCGGGCGTGTCCGGCAGCGTCGGGAGCAGCGTCAGCCCCCGCCGCGCCAGCGCCACCGCCTCGTGGTGGGCGAAGATGCGGGCAGCGTTCTCTGCCGCCACCAGATAATAGTCGGCGGCACGCTCGTGATCGCGCGCCGCCTCGAAGAGCATCGCCAGTTCGGCGGCCAAGCCCGCGCTCTTCTCCCCATAATGATCCAAGAGGGCCCGAGCCGCGGCCGCGCTCCACGCCGCCTTCCGCGTCGGCTGCAGCGCGGCGTACAGGGCATTCTGATAGAGCACGTGCACGAAGCCGTAACGCAGCGACAGCGTCCGGTCGGGAAATGTCTGCTCCCGGACGAGCCGGACCATGATATGGACGCGCTCCAGGACATCCAGCCGCTCCTCCACGTCCGCTGCCTCCCGACCCAGCAACTGGGCCACCACTGCCGAGTCAAACTCCGGCCCCTGCACGCTGGCCGCCATCAGCAAGTGGCGGTCGGCCGTGCTGAGCTGATCCACCTTCCGCTGAATCATGCCGCGGACCGACTCCGGCAACTCGCGCTGGAGGTCCGGCACGGCCCGGACCAGCGCCCAGCGGCCGTGGTCCTGAACGATCACTCCGCGGTCGCGCAGGTAGCGGAGCAGATCGACCATGAAGAGCGGATTGCCCTCGGTCCTGGCATGGAGGATTGCCGCGAGTTGTTCCGGGAACTGGTGCCCGGCAAAAGCCAGCGCCAGGTAGCGGTCGAAGTCGTCCCGGCTCAAGAACGGCAGGGCGATCTCGCGGCAAACACCCCGCCCCTGGAGTTCCAGCTTGACCGGCCCAAAGGGGTGCTCCCTCCGCAAGAGGTCCGACGGGCGGTAGGTGAGCAGCAGCAGCAAGCGCAACCCCGCGCACTTGCTCCCGAGGTAGGCCAGCAGATCGACACTCGATGGGTCGGCCCAGTGGATGTCGTCCAGGAATACCACCAGGGGGCGCTGCCGTGACACTTCAATACCACCAGGGGGCGCTGCCGTGACACTTCGTGCAGGAACACGCCGAGTTCGCGTTTTCGGCGTTCTTGCGAGGCCTCCTTCGCCTCCGCGAGCGCGCGGCCCAGGGACGCGTCGTCCGCGGCCAGCGGCGCCAACTGCACGTACCAGGTGGGGGCCAGCAGCTTCATCGCCTGCGCCGCGGACGCGCCGCCTTCGCCCTGGAGCAGGCTGTCCAGCGCCTCCAGGAACGGCAGGTAGGCCTCGGCGCCGGCCAGGCGCTCGGAACAGCGCCCGCGGGCGAGGCTCCAGGTCTGGCCGCTCGCCGCCAACTCTTCGAGGAAGCTCTCGACCAGGGTGGTCTTGCCGAGGCCCGGCTCGCCGGTGACGCACAGCAGCAATCCGCGGCCGGCGGCCGCCTCCTCGAAGCCGGTGCGCAGGGCGGCCCATTCTTGCTGCCGGCCGACTGTCGGGGGTCGCCCCGGGCCGGCCCGCTGGCTTCCAGGTCCCCCGGGGATCTTCACGGTCAACTGGGTCAGTGCCGCTTCCACCTCCACCGCGGTGGGCCGGAGGCGGGAGTCTTTGGCCAGCATGTGCTGGATCAGGGCTTCCAGGGAGGCGGGGACCTCCGGGTTCAGACGCGACGGGGGCACCGGCGCCTGAGCGACAATGGCGTGCAGGACGCCGATCTCCGAGTCGGCGCGGAAGGGGTGCTGCCCCGTGGCCAGCTCGTACAACACCAGGCCGAGCGAAAAGATGTCGGTGGCGGCGTCCACCGGTTCGGCCCGCGCCTGCTCCGGCGACATGTAGAGCAGCGTACCCACCCGGGTGCCCGGGTCCGTACTCTTGACCCCCGGCACGGAACCCTGCGCCCCGCTGGTGGGAAGACGGCGGGCCAGGCCGAAGTCGAGCACCTTCACGATGCCGTCGTCACGCACCATGAGGTTAGCGGGTTTCACGTCGCGATGGACGACGCCAGCGGCATGAGCGGCCGCCAGCGCCTGGGCCGTCTGCCCGAGCAACCGGGCCAATTGCTCCACGGGCCGGCGCTGGCCGATCAGCGCCTCCAGGGTCTGCCCTTCGACCAGTTCCATGCTGAGAAAGGGCCGGCCGGCGGACTCCCCGGTGTCATAGATGGTGCAGATGTGCGGGTGGTTCAGGGCACTGGCGGTGCGGGCCTCGCGCCGGAAGCGCGCCAGCCATCCGGGGTCCCGGGCACACTCCTCGGGCAGGAACTTCAGGGCGACAGGCCGGTCGAGGCTGTGCTGCCGGGCCCTGTACACTACCCCCATGCCACCCCGGCCGAGCAGGTCCAGGACCTCGTAGCCCGCGACCTCGGGCGGGGCCTCCGCGCGCGGGGCAGCCGGACACGGCGGCGTGTCCCCGGCGGCGACGGTCGGCCGCGCGATCTGCTCCGGCAGTTCGGCGCGGTACTGGGGGAAGCGCTGCAAGTAGTCGTCGAGAGAGAGGCCGCGCTCGCGGCGCCGACGCAACTCGTGCTCAGCGGCGATCAGCCCGAGGGTAACGGCCCGGTCGTCGGTCAGTTCCGGGTAGCGGGCCAGGTACCCTTCAACCCGAGCGGCCTCCCCGGCCTTCAGGCGCAGTTCCAGGTCGATGTGCACAAGCTCGATCAACACACGGAAGCGTAGCGGACCGCTGGGTGGCAAGTAGTCGTCGATCACGGGCCGGGGCCCCTGACGCCAAGCGTGCTCGAAACGCTTGACGGCGTCCTTTAGCGCCAACCAATCCTCGGCGAGCGGCGACGGGACGGACTCGGGTCCAGGGAGCATGATCGGTCACCTCGTTGTCGAAACCGCGCCCTCCCGACCCGACCGGCGAGGGTGCGCGCCACTCCGGCCGCGGGCTACAAGCTCTCGCGCTGCATCCGTTCGAGCCGATGCCGGACACCCTCCCGGAGCAGGCGGACCGTGCGCTCGGCCCGTCCGAGCCGCTCACTGATCTCCCGGGTCGTGTAACCTTGCAGGCTCAATTCCAGGATGGGGCGTTCCTCCTCGTCCAGGCCGGCGAGAAGTTGCTCGACCGTTTCGCTCAGCACGGCCGCTTCCAGCGGCGTCGGCTCGCGGCCGAAGGGTTCCAGCCACGGCGCCGCCTCATCCCCCCGCGGCGGGGACACTTCCCGCGCGGCGTCCCGGCACGCGGCGCGATGGTAGGCGGCCCGTTCGGCGCACTTCCGCACCGCGATCAGTGTGAGCAGGCCCCACAGGCTGTTCCAGTTCACGACGTCCAGGTTCCCAGCGCCGTAGCGGAGAAAGAAGCTCTTGTACGCCGACTGGACGACGTCTTCGGGATCCACCTTGTGCCGCAAGCTGGCGTCGATGTGCCGGAGTGCGAGGGCGATGAGCTGGTGGGTGAAGCGCCCAAAGAGTTCCTGGGCCGCAGCGTCGTCGCGCGCCTGAAGCCTGCTCAAGAATTCGGCGAAGGAATCAGACATCAGTGGCGCGCCTTCCTCAGGCGTCAAGGCCGCTGGAAGTCACGTGCTTTTTTTGGGGTTCGCTAGTTTTTTTGCCGATTCGGGCGGCAAGCCAGATTTATTCCTTGGAGGGACCGGCACGGCCGGGAAGAAAGTCCGCCTCCGCCCTTCGCACCGGGCATCGTTCCGGCCGGCGCCGGATCGTTCCTAGGACACGAGAAATTATATACCCCGGTCGTCGCACCGCAAGGGAGTTCGCCCACCGGTCCTGCCCTACCTGCGCCGACCGCAGCTGCTTCGTTCGATGTCCGCGCCCCGATGTTGGGGCGCCGTTCCCTGTGTCTACTGTCCCGGAGGTTTTCTCATGGCAACGTCCTGGTTGAATCGCTCGTGGAAAAGGAAGGTCCGGCCCATTCGCAACAAGCCCTTTCAGGGCCGGTTCCTGCCGGCTGTGGATCCCCTCGCCGAGGCGCGTCCTCCCGGCGGTGACTGCGTTATTCTCCCCGGGTAGTTCGGCCATCGACCGAGACTACAACACCGGCGCCCCCGCCGCCGACCAGCGCGGCGTCGGCCGGCCCCGAGATGGTGACGGCAAAAGCGTCGCACCACTGCCTCGGTCAGTCGCTGGCGAGTTGAGGGCATTCGGCCGTTCCCGCACAGATCAAGAAATCTAGGATCGCCCTGAAGGTGGACTTCAAGTCAACCCCCGGTGTACCACAAGTCAACTTACCAGAGTAAGGCGCCGCGCGTCTGATGCAAGAGAAGAACGCGGGCCGCGCCTGCGAGCTGTTGCCGGCGCGGTGGATTCAATCCACAGGAGACATTCCCATGCGACGCTGGAGTTTCTTTGTTTACGGTGTTTGCTGCCATTTGCTGTTTCTGGCGATCTACGCCTACATGGCCGGCTTCGTCGGCAACTTTTTGGTGCCCAATTCGATCGACGACTCGGCTCCGGCCGATTGGCTCTTCGCCGTCGGTGTCGATCTCATGCTGATTGGCCTGTTCGCGTTGCAGCATTCGATCATGGCGCGACCGTGGTTCAAGCGCTATTGGACGCGGCTGGTCCCGCAACCGATCGAGCGCAGCACCTATGTCCTGATTTCTTGCGTGGTCACCGTCTTGCTGATGTGGCAGTGGCGAAGCCTCGACGCCGTCATTTGGGATGTAAAGGAGCCGGTCGGACGCGGGCTGCTGTGGGGACTGTTCGCCGCAGGCTGGCTGCTGGTCCCCGCCGTCACTCTGTTGATCAACCACTTCGACCTGTTCGGCACCCGGCAGGTCTGGCTCTACCTGCGTGGGCGGCCCTACACGGCGCTGCCCTTCCGCACGCCGCTGCTCTACAACCGCGTCCGCCATCCACTCTATCTCGGCTGGGCCCTGCTGTTCTGGGCGACGCCGACCATGACGCTGGGCCACTTGCTCTTTGCCGGCACACTGACACTGTACATGGCGATCGCCGCCCTGATCGAGGAGCGCGACCTCGTGGGCCACTTCGGCGACGCCTATCGCGCCTACCAGCGACGCGTGCCCATGTTCATTCCCCGCCTTGGCGGCGGCGATGAATCCCCGTCCGAGGCGCCCACAACTCCTGCTCCCGTTTGTCCCGAAGCCCTTACCAGGTGAATCATGCACCGAACATTCCTCGACACCCGCGTTCTCGCAGACCCGGCCTGGTGGCATTGGGCCATCACGATTCCGCTCCTGGCAGCCCACGTGTTCGCGTTACCCTGGGCCATCGAGGCGGCGCTGGGCTCCCATGGGCGAGTGAAACAGTTTACTGCTTATCGGACGTTGAAAGGCTTCCTGCTGGTGCGGTCATGCCGTTCCGCCGGTACCACTGTCGTCCACCTGACTGTGACAAGTCATGGGCCCCAATTCTTCGCCGCCAACTCTCGGAGGAAAGCCTTCGCCTTGTCCAAAGGAGGCGTCGCACGAGGCGACCGCCCCCAACGGCGGTCAAACGTGGCCATCGTCGTGAAGAGCAGAACGCTAGCCGTAGCTGTGTAAAAGAGAATCCAGAACGCACACCACATCAGCAGGGCGCTCTGGGACGGCCTGTCGCCGCCACCGAAAGGAGCAAAGGCCCCGAAAAAGGGCGTGCCGCAGGCCAGCCCCATATGTACCACACCAGAGTTGCGATTGGCCTCCCACATGACCAAGGATTCCCCGCCGAATGTCAGCAGCCCCCAACTAGCCACGGCGAGGGACACCGCCAGGGCCGGTCGTGCGATCCAGGTAGCCAAAACCAGTCCGACGCTCGTTAACGCCGCCCCCCAGGCCAGGATGAGGCTGATCATCAAGGCGAGGCGGAACCACGGGAGGCTCTGCGGCGCCGCCAGTAAGACAAACAGCGTAGGCCAGATTACCAGGAGAGGAACCCAGCGGTAACTGGCTAACCACTTGCCCCAGAGGATGGTCCAGCCGGAGAGGGGCGTCGCGAGAAGGACGTCGAGGCTGCCACGCGCCCGCTCCTCTGCCCAGGAACTGGACGATGCCACGGCCAACAACAGCAGGCCAATCGGTAATTGAAAGAGGATGATCAAGCCCTCAACAGGATTGGGCCGGAGGCCAGGACCGAGTTCGCCGATCAAGGACAAACTGACCGCGCTGGCCAGCACATAGATCCAACACGCAAGCCGGCTCCAAAGGGATGACTGCCTGCAATAACACTCTCGCCACAGCACGGGGTTGCGATCCAGAGTGGGCTGAGGTAGCCACGGACAAGCCGGTAGGAGCCGAGACAACCGCCGGGTCGGTTTCACCCGAGCCGGGCGATTCACCTGACCGAGGACGACAGGCCGGAGGCGCACCACGGCGAGTATGGCCAGGCCTGCCGATAATCCCAGAGTCATTCCGAGGAAAGTCCATGCTTCTGGCAGGTTGCTGGTGCCGGGTCGGGAATAGGGAAGGAAAGCTATCCAGAACGGGTTGGTCCATTCGACCCAGGCGGGCACCAAGCCGCTCCCACTGAGGAGGATCCAGTTTGGCAGCAGAAGAAGGATCACAGCTTGAAACAGGTAGGTCGAAAGGAGGACTTCATACGTCCTGGTTCCCCAGACCGAGAGCGTGAGCGCCAGCGTGCAGCTGAGCACGGCGACTCCCAGAGTGACCAGGAAAGCCGACACGATGCTCTCCGGGTCGATCCCGCCCAGCAAGACACCCAGGAAGAGAACGGGCAGGGAACACAGGAGC
Source organism: Gemmataceae bacterium (assembly GCA_041499985.1). Taxonomy (GTDB): domain Bacteria; phylum Planctomycetota; class Planctomycetia; order Gemmatales; family Gemmataceae; genus JBGQLF01. The sequence continues at coordinate 91 of JBGQLF010000384.1, read as the reverse complement.
AAACCGAGAATTGGCACCAGTCGAGCAGCCAGCTTGCCGAGCACGATTTCCATGTTGGACAGGTCGGTCACCAGCAGGTGGACGAGCCATC
>JBGQLF010000383.1:0-8104 GCA_041499985.1 Gemmataceae bacterium | reverse complement strand
GCTTCTGGCAGGGCCGGAACAACCATCCCATCGTGGCCGCCTCGTTGACCGCCTGGACACGCGCTCTTGTCCAGTCAGTGGAGTCGGGTGAATATGTTGAAGACCCCGAACGTGGTTATTTTCTGCGCCGGCACCCGCGCGACCGGGGCCGGCCTGGCCCTGCTTCCAAATCTTAACGCTTGCGTCGATCCCAGCGCTAACCTGCGGATACACGGCCTGGCCTCTGGCCACCATCCGGAGTACCCGCGAAATAGGCGTGCAGTACAGGCGCCGGCGCAACTCAAGACCGAGCACTGGCTTGGCACCGCACCTCAAGAAACTGTTCGCCGGCGCCAAGAAGTTGGCATAAGATCTGCGGAAGGAGAGCTTATTCGCCAGAGCACGCTGCTCGGAGGAAGCGGGAGACCGAGTCCGATGCCTCGTCCTTGACCCAGGGATGTCACGCCAAGGGTGGCACGCCCTGAGTCTTCGAAGGGCGTGCGGAGTCGCGGACAACACAGCCACGCCCTTCGAAGACTCAGGGCGTGCCACCCAGATCGTGACGAAGTTATTCTTGCTCGCGTTCTTAGTTTCCTAAACGGTCGTACGACTCGCAGCTGGGCCGGCCGGTGGAACCGGCCGGACTCAGCACTTGATGAATCCGTTCCGTCGAATTCCTCCCGGGCGCGCGCACTCTCCACGCGCGCCCGAGGCTCGCGGCTTTTGCAGATGTCCGTCAGACCGACTGATAGCGCACTTCTGGAGTGATATTCTCCGGATTGACAGGCGGCGGCACCATCAGCAGGCGCCGGCGCGGCAGCTCGTGCAGCATCTCGACGGGACCGCGGTACAAGTTCCACAGCCAATTCCACCCCTTGGCGAAGGACTTGGCCAACCCGGCCATGCCGTAAGCCTGGTACACCATGCGGTAAGTCCACAAAGGGTCGTTCCAGTTCACCACGGCGCGCGCAAAGTTCAGCGGATTATAGAAGCTGGCATACGCCAAGTAGATATTCAACTGCTTGCGCCACGGATTCGGATCCTCGGTCGCGATGCAATGGTTGCCGTCGTAGTGATAGTCTTCCAGCTTCTGGTCGCCCGCTTGACCGATGACCATCCCCTTTTGGTACGGCTCCTCATAGCCCTTGCTGCCAACCGAAGGGGTCAGGATCGTCACCTGAACGCTAACCGACCCCGATTGGCGCAGGAAGTTGACCTGGTTGATCAGACCGTAAAGGTTGCCACGACTGGCCAGCGGTTGACCGTCGTGGTGCATCATCATCGACATCGGGCAGATCCCGTGGCGGTTGAGGAGCGTGAACAGGTTCTTGGTCTTCTCGGGACTCTGGCCCTTCTTCACCAATTCTGCGGTTATGTCCTCGATGCCGAACCAGATGGCGCGTAAACCGCCATCGCGACAGAGTGGCAGGAGATCCTGGTTCTTGTACACATCGTATTCCGTCGCCTCGGTGCCGAAGAACACGGCATCACGGAACGGCTTGCCATGCACTCGGCCCTGCGCCAAGCCGGTGAAGACTTCCTCCACCGTTTCGCGGTTGTTGAAGAAGTTGTCGTCGGTGCCGAAAAAGGCACGGATGCCGGTCCGCTCGGCGATCGTCTCCATCTCGTCGCGCAAGCGGTCCGAACTCTTGAAGCGGAAGGTGAACTGGTTATAGGCCGGGATCGGACAGTAAGGGCAATGGAACTTGCAGCCGTGCGTCGTCACCAGCGAAACCATACCGGCATGGCGCTTCAGCGAGTCAACACGCAACGGCTTCGGGGACAAGGTTCGGTAGCGATGCGGCGGTTCGAGCAAGCCGAGGCCAACGAGCGGATGCGGCAACTCATCCAGGTCTTGCACCAGGCGCTGGATGCCGGTGTTGATGAGCCGGCCCTCCGGATCCTTCTCGTCGCCTTCGCGATAGACCAGGCCTGGAATATCGTCCAACAATCCCGAGCGGCGTAGACGGTTAAACGCCTTGCGGGGAGGTTCACCGCAACCGCGCGCTTCCATGATCCGGTCCAGCAACTCCAGGAGCACGAATTCTTCGCCGGTCACCACCACATCGGCGCTGTATTGGCCGTCGGGACCAAAGCCGAAGAAGTCCCACGGTTCGTAGATCGCCTTAGCACCGCCCGCCACGATGAACGGCCGTTGGTCCCCAAGCCGGTAGGCATCGGCGATCAGCTCGTAGGCGCTGGCGCTATGAATCTGCATGCTGGAGACAAATAGCATCTGTGGCGGTTGGCCATCGATGCGCGCTTGGCTCGGGCACAGCTGGCGGTTCCATTGACGGAGCACCACGCGCGTGCGCGAGAAGCCGGCCTCGTGCAAGGCCGAGGCAATGGCCCGTGGACCAGCCGTCAAGAGGCGCATGTCCGCGAACAAGAACGGTCCCAAACGGGTGCGGAAATCAAAGGCGTAACACACCAGCACGGGAATGTCAGCATGTTCCGGGTTGGCGCGCAGGCGATGTTCGAATTCGCGGTACTGACCGGGGCGGGTATAGCGGTCGTTCCGCGGACGACTCGGGAGCTCCATGACGACACCTTTCAGCTGAGCCGTTTATGCCATCTGCCGTGGCGCCAGTGGGCAAGTCGGCCGCAGTCCCACGAGCACACGGCGGGCGTACAGGTTTCCATTCATCAGGTGGGACAAGGGGATAAGTCTTCTGGTTCCTGCCAGAGCGAGAGTTCTGGGAAAGATTAGAGAGGAATGCAAATATTTTCAAGACGATAAACTATCCCTCCCGAAAAAACTTGCACTCGATGCGGTAAGCTGTGACGTTCCTGGAAAGCACTTCGACACAGCTGGCGAAGAGCGGGTGCCCCGTTTTTTGGGGCGTTCCCAAAAAAAGTTGGCCCTGGCGGTCACATTCTGCTTCAAACGGGAGGTGTTCCTATGGAGGCGCTTATGGCTGAGGTGGATCCCGACTCGCAAGAAACCTGCCGGCTGCTGGAGCAGATCGGCAACGGCGACCGCAATGCCCTGGAGCGGCTGCTCGCACACTATCGGCCCCGGTTGCACGCCTTTATTGAGGTGCGTCTGGACCCGCGTCTGCGGGCCCGGATCGATCCGTCCGACGTGGTGCAGGAGGCACAGCTGGAAGTGGTGCAGCGGATGGACGATTTTCTCCAGCGCCAGCCGATGCCTTTTCACCTGTGGGTGCGCAAGACCGCCTACGAGCGCCTCCTGAAGCTGCGGCGTGACCACCGCCGCCGCGCCCGCCGCTCGGTCGACCGGGAGATTCCCTGGCCGGAGCGCTCGTCGTTGCTCCTGGCTCGCCCCTTGCTGGCCGGTGGGCCATCGCCCAGCCAGCAGCTCGCGGCCCGGGAGTTCGCTGAGCGCGTCGCCCAGGCGGTGGCCGAACTCGGCGAAGACGACCGCGAAATCCTGTTGATGCGGCATGCCGAGGAACTCCCGTACGAGGAGATTGCCTGCCTGCTGGACATCGAAGCCGCCACGGCCCGCAAACGCTATGGCCGGGCCCTCATTCGCTTGCACGCGGTGCTCGCGCAACACGGCCTGCTGGAGGAATAGCCATGACCGATGTCTCGGTGCAACAAGAAGTCTCTCTGGAGTCGCTGGTGGCCCAGGCGGCCGACGAGTTCCTGGAGCGGCGCAAGCAGGGCCAAGAACCCGACATTGAGGAATACGCCGCCCGCTACCCGCAGGCCGCCGCGCTGATCCGCAAGGCGCTGGCCGCGCTCCAGCTTATCGGCCTGCCACGGGTCGCCGGTTCCCCGGGCGCGGGCGGCGGTGCGGCGGTCGTGGTGGGAGGAAGCCTCGGCGACTTTCGCATCCTGCGCGAGATTGGCCGGGGCGGCATGGGTGTGGTCTACGAAGCGGTGCAGGTGTCGCTCGGCCGACACGTGGCGCTGAAGGTGCTGCCGGTGGAAGCCGCCCGGGATGCCAAGCTGCTGGCACGCTTTCGGCGGGAGTCGCAGGCAGCGGCCCAACTGCATCACAGCAACATTGTGCCGGTCTTCGAGGTCGGGCAGCAGGGGGACGTCTGCTTCTACGCCATGCAGTACATCCAGGGACAGCCGCTCGACCAGGTGATCCAGGAGCTCCAGCGGCTCCGGGCTGGCTCCGAGGGCACACCCTGCCCGGACGCCGCGCCCGCTGCCAGCGCCGTCGCCCAGTCGCTGCTGGCCGGCCGGTTCGAGCCCGCCCGGTCTGTGGATGCCACGCTCGACTACAAACCGGAAGCCAGCGGCGAGTCCCAGCCAACGACGGGCCAGGCCGCAGACACACCGGCGGTGCTGCCTAAACAGTCGCAGCTGTCGGTCGTCGCAACGGATTATCGGCTCTATTGCCGCACTGTCGCTCGCATTGGTCATCAAGTGGCCGAGGCGCTGGCCTACGCCCATAGTAGGGGCGTTGTCCATCGGGACATCAAGCCATCCAACCTGTTGCTGGACACCGCAGGTCTTGTTTGGGTCAGCGACTTTGGCCTGGCCAAGACACAGGAGCAGGCCCTGACCGAGACGGGCGATCTGGTCGGCACGGTGCGCTACATGGCGCCGGAGCGCTTCGGGGGCGTCTGCGATGCCCGGGCCGATGTCTATGCCCTGGGACTGACCCTGTACGAGCTGCTGCTGCTCCGCCCCGCGTTCGATGCGCCGGACCGGCTGCGCCTGATCGACCAGATTGGCCATCAGGAGCCGGCTCGGCCGCGTGTGGTCGATCCCCGTATTCCTCGTGATCTGGAGACCATCCTCATGAAAGCCATCGAGAAGGAACCCCGGCAGCGCTACGCCTCGGCCGAGGCGTTGGCGGAAGACCTGCGCCGTTTCCTGGCAGACGAACCGATCCTCGCGCGGCGCATCAGGCCGCTGGAACGGCTGGGGCGCTGGGGCCGGCGCAACCCGCTGGTGGCCAGCCTGACCGCGACCATCGTCGTGGTGACGGCGCTCGGCTTTTTCGGGGTGCTGGGGCAATGGCAAGTAGCCCTGGCGAATGAGCAAAAGGCCAACGACAGCGCCGCCCAGGCCAACCAGCAACGCGACGAGGCCAAAGCCCTTGCCGACAAGCTTGCCGCCAAAGAACAGCAACTGCAGAAAACTCTCTACGCTGCCCACATGAATCTAGCCCAGCGCGCCTGGGAGACGGGCCGCATTGGCCGCGTGGTCGAGCTACTGGAACAACACCGGCCCAAGCCGGGCGAAACCGATCACCGCGGCTTCGAGTGGCACTATCTCTACAAGCTGTGCCATCCGGAGCTGTTCCTGTTCCAGGGCAGCGCCGTGGCATACAGTCCGGACGGCAAGCGCCTGGCCATTGGTACAGACGAAAGCGTGAGAATTCTGGACACGCAAACCAACCGGGAACTCCTCTCGCTCAAAGCAATCGTCTGGAGTGTTGCCTTTAGCCCCGACAGCAAGCGCCTCGCGGCCACGACCGCTGAGGATACGGTAAAGGTGTGGGATGCCGAGAGCGGCCAGCAGCTCCATGCGTTCAAAGGACACGACGAAAAAGTTTGGCAAGTGGCCTTCAACCCGGACGGCAAGCGCCTGGCCAGCGTTGGTGGTTATCGGAAAAATGTGATTGTGCGCGATTCCCAGACCGGCCAGGAAATCTTCTCGATCGCGCTCCCAGAGCCTGAACACATCGAAAGCATGGCCTTCAGCCCAGATGGCAAACGGCTGGCAACCGAAGGCAAAGGGCGGGTGATCGTATGGGATGCACAAACCGGCCAGAAACTCCTTGCCCTCAAGGGCAGTCCAACCTACGGCGTGGCGTTCAGCCCGGACGGCAAGCGTCTTGCCAGCTGCGGCGAAAGCGAGGTAAAGTTATGGGATGTGCAAAGCGGTGAGGAGCTGCCCTCCTTGAAAGGGCCTAAGCCACGTGTCAGGTATGTGGCGTTTAGCCCGGATGGAAAGCGCGGGGCGAGCAGCTCGGGTGACACGGTGACGGTGTGGGACGCTCAAACGGGAGTCGAGCTGCTTAGCTTCAATGGGAATACCCGCGGCGCCATGCGCCTGGCGTTTAGTCCTGATGAGACCAGGCTCGCGTCGGTTGGCCGCGATGGGACCGTGCGGATCTGGGACGTGTCCACCAAGCAGAAACCTCCGACGCTTAGCGAAGCCGGTGTCCAAGTCAGGAGCGTGGCCGTCAGCCCCGACGGCAAGCGCGTGGCCGGCGTCACTTACGATCCCATGGCGACGGAAAACGCCATCAAGCTCTGGGATGCCCAAACCGGCCAGGAAATTCTCTCTCTCAAGCAGCCGCTGGCCCATAGACCGTTCGCCGTGACCATCAGCCCGGACGGCAAGCGCCTGGCCGTTGGATTCGGCACCTGGGATGAAACCAAGAGGCAATTCGTCGCGGGCGAAGTGAAGGTTTGGGATGCCCAGACGGGCCAAGAAATCGTCACGTTCAAGGGACACACCGCAGCAGTCGTGAGCCTGGCCTTCAGCCCAGACAGCACGCGCCTGGCGAGCAGCAGCAGCCAGCCCAATTCTTTTATTCGATTTGGGGATCCCATTGAGCCTGGCGAAGTCAAGGTCTGGAATGCCGCGACGGGCGAAGAAAGACTCACCCTGAAAGGCCACAAGCGGTATGTCGACAGCGTGGCCTATCGTCCAGATGGCAAACGCCTGGCAACGCTTTCGCGCGACAATACCCTGAAGGTCTGGGACGCAGAAACGGGTCGGGAACTCTTCAGTTTGCCGATGAGGGGGGCCAGAATGGTTGGCAGCGTGGCATTCAGTCCGGACGGGAAACGCCTCGCGGCCACCAATAACCCCCCTGGCGGTTTCATCGAACGGGAGGCAGGCCAAATCCAGCTCTGGGACGCGCAGACCGGCGAGGAACTGTTAACCCTGCAAGGGCACGTCGGCTGGGTATCACGGATCGCGTTCAGTCCCGACGGTAAACGCCTGGCTTCTGGCAGCGGTTCACCGTGGGCTAGCAGCGAACTGAAGCTGTGGGACGCCCTGACTGGCGAGGAACTCCTCACCTTCGAAAAGGTCGGCGCCAATGGCGTGGCCTTCAGCCCCGACGGCCACCGGCTGGCCAGCGCAGGGGGGGAAGGACTGAAAATCTTCGACGCCACGCCGCTGCCAGAGAAGCCGTGACCGCAAGCGCACCGACGCGGCGAACCGATGCGACTGCCGGCGGCGAGAGCGGCCCAGACTCTCCGCCGCCTTGTTCCCGGGCCGAGCCGAAGCAGGGACCAAGTAAGGGGACCGCCAAGGATTTCACAGGCAATCTTGGATGTCCCCTGTCTGGGTCGTAGTCCAAGGACCGCCTCTCTCTACCACAGCCTGAGTTGATTGCCCGGCGTGAGGTCGGGGCCGATCGACCTTGCCAAGCAGGCCGCCGAATGGTTTGATGGGAAGGTAGTTGCGGCGACATGGGGTGGGGGTTGCGGCTCGTGGCCACGCAGATGCTTCATGTGGATCCGCGCACCTTGCATGTACCACCCAGTCGTTCGCAAGGTGCCGATCCAGGCAAATTGGCGCGGCAGATCAGTCAATTCGGCCTCTCGACCGCTGGCATGCCGCCCCTTCAGGTTATCCGCGGCAAGGACGGCAAACTACGAATCAATGATGGGGTCACGCGGGCAACGCGCGTGGCCAAGTTACTTCCGGGGGAGCTGATTGTGGTCGAGGTCTTTCAAGATTTACCCCAGCTGGACGTTGGCCGATTTCCCACTATTGGAGAGCTACTTCCATGAATCCCCAACTCCGAACCCAACTCCTCGAGGCGTTGGCAGAGCTTGGGCAACGCTTTCCCAACTGGCGTTTCGGGCAACTGATTGACAACGTCGCTGGTTGGGCCGATGTTAGCACGTGGGATATTGAAGATCAACAATTTCTCGATGCGGCTCGATCCTATCTGGACAATCCGAGCATGGTGCCGCACCAGGAGCCGTCACCGGTGATGCGCGACCGGACCTGATCACCTGTCAATGTACCCATCCCCCTTGTCGCGTTCAGCTCCGGGGATGGCACGGTGCCGATCTGGGAGGCCACGCCGCTGCCGGAGAAGCCGTGACCGCAAGCGGACCGACGTGGACAACCGATGCAAATGCCGGCGGCGGGAGCGGCCCACGTTCTCCGCCGCCGCTTTGTTCTCGGGCACCGTCGCACCACAGCGACGTGGCGGTCCAACCAG
>JBGQLF010000382.1:0-8125 GCA_041499985.1 Gemmataceae bacterium | reverse complement strand
GGTTCCTGTTCCTTTAGTTCCTTTATCCCCTCAGAGGAGGAGTGCATCATGGGGTTGCGTAACCATCTGCGGCAGATTTTTTCGTTCGCCGGTCGGAGCCTGAGCCCACAGCGGCCCAAGAAGAAACCCGGGCACTCCAAGCCCGCCATCGAGACCCTCGAGGACCGTTTGGCACTGTCGGTCGCCAGCTCGGTCAGCGCCATCGGCGGCATCAAGGACTTCTACATCGACCGGGGCGCCGCCTATCTGCATGACTCGCAGCAGACCAAATTCCTCATTCAGAACGCGCAGTCGATCAGCGCCGTCCAGGACCCGAGCGGCTACGCGCGGGCGGCCATCCTGCTCCAAAACGGTGAGCTGTTTGATTATTTCGACGAGCCCGCCCAGATCGGCCCGCACGGGCTGAAATACGAGTTGTCCAACGTCACGCAGGCCTGCGCGGGGTATGCTTTCGACGCGGTCCTGGGCGGTGGCAAGTCGTCCGGCGTGGTCATGGACCTCAACCCCTACTCGGGAACATGGAAGGCCTTCGTAACCTCCACCGCCGTCTGGATCAGCGCCGGCGAGGACCGTGACTTCCTGCCCATGATCGCCTACGTGGACAAGACGAACCACGCCTACGAGTGGCGGCTGGGCACCACCAATGGCAGCGGCTACACCGAGTCCCTTGGTGGAGGCGTCTATCAGGTCAGCGCGGGACAGAACGGCGTCGTCGCACTGCTGACGTTCGGGCTCGGCCCGGTCGGGCAGCTCAGCGGCGGGTGGGCCTATAACCACTATGACGACGCCTACGTCTCCTACGGCGGGGCGTTCACCACGCCCGGCACCTGGAAGTTCCTGGCTGCCGATGCGGTTGCGGTCAGCGCCGGTACGGACGTGGTGGGCAAGGCCATGACCGAGGTCCTGTTCAGCGGCACGGGCCAGGTCAAGGAGTATAGCGACGCCTGCGGGGTGAGAGACCTGGGAACTGGGTGGCGGGAAGTGGACGCGGGCCTTGGCGGGATCTCCAACTTGGTGAGGCAAGCCATCGGCGGAGCTGCGATTGGCACGGATGACATCTGGCGCCACCAAGATGGTTTTCTGTTTCACCCGGATTCCTGGGTATCCCTGGTGAACAACGATCTTTACTAACCTCAGCGGTGCCGACGCAAGGGTCGGAATCCTCTCCGTATCGGAGAGGATTCCGACCCTTGTATGTTCATTTCATGCCGCCCGTACCGTTCTCGAAAAAAATCTTCCTTTCCGCGGCCTATTTCCAAAGCTAGCGTGCTTAGGCGCGTAGGAGCGGCAGTCCTCGCTGCCGATCAGGTCCCGCGTGCGGCCACGGCAGACGTCCAACTCTTCTTGCCGTGGCCGCAACATGGCGTAACGCGGGCTGAGGTTCCTGTTCCTTTAGTTCCTTTATCCCCTCAGGGGAGGAGTGCATCATGTCGTTGCGTGACTATCTGCGCCGAGTGGGTTCGTTCCCCGGTCCGAGCCCGAGCCCTCGACGGTCCCGGAAGAATGGGCTGCGGCCCCAGCTGGAAAGCCTGGAAGACCGTATGCTGCCCGCCATCCTGTTCACGCCAGCGTTCGGCATCGAGAACGCCGTGAACCATGCGCCGGCCAGCCTTCTGCCCAGCAATACGCCGGTGTTTCTGATCTTCTGGGGCGGGGCCGAGTTTAGTGACGGCCAGGGTAATCCAAACGCGGCGGCGGTCAAGTTCGAGCAGGCCGCCCTGAGGGTCTTCCCCGGGCCCTATCTCAGCGCCCTGGCGAACTACGATAACGTCCTGGGCAACGCCACCATCGCCGGCGCCCGCGTGGATACCTCGGAACCGAAAAGTGGGTTCTCGGTAAACAATCTCCTCGATGTGGTCGACAACGCCACCGATAACCTCGGCGTGCCGGAGGTCGATGACATCAACGGCGTGACGCCGCTCTACGTGGTCATCACGCCGTCCGGAATCGTCTCCGACCAGGTCGACCCCCAAGGGACCCCTGTCCTCGGCTACCACGGGACGTGGGATCTCGGCGGCGTGTTCGATCCGGACTCCAGTCCCGTTGCTTGGGTCGGCACCAATGGTACCTTCGACCAGGGGACGGCGAAGGAACAGCAGACGGCGACCGACCAGGCGACGGTGATCCTGTCCCATGAAGTGGTCGTGTCCACCACGGACACCGATCCCAGTAACCACCCCGCCCTCACCGTCGCTCCGGGTGCCACATGGCCAGGACCCAACGGATCGGAACTCGCCGATAACGAGGCGCAGAACTTCACGTACCGGCTGAACGGCACCCTGGTGCAATCCTACTGGTCGGACAATACGAATTTTCCAGGGTTTAACAAGTACATCGTCCCCGACGGGAACGTCCAGAATTTCGTGGTCACGGCCGGCGTGCTCACAGTCAACGGCGATCAGCTGGCGAACAAGGGCGACAACATCACCATCGGCCTGAGCCCGCAAGGAGGCGTCCAAGTCCACCTCAACACTGAAATGGCCACGTTCGAGCCGGGCGCCATCAACAGCATCGAGGTGAACACACTCACGGGGACGAACAACGTGACCGTGCAGGCCACCAGCGTTCCCGTGACCGTGAACACATCCGCGGGGACGAACAACGTGACCGTGCAGGGCACCTTTCTCCCCGTCACCGTGAACACATCCGGGGGGGATAACGTCGTGGTCGTGCAGGCCACCGCACAGTTTGGTCAAGTGAAGATCATCAACGGCGGCGGCATCGACTTCGTCACCATCGGCGACCACGGCAGCGTGCAGGGCATCCGTGGGCCGGTTACGGTGGACAGCCTACCGCAGCTCACCACGCTCACCGTGGATAACGGGGCCGACGCCGTGGGCCAGAAGAAGGTCACGATCACGACCGCGCAGATCACCGGGCTCGCCCCCCCAACCGCAAGCATCAATTACATGGGGAGCCAGCTGGCCTCGTTGACCATCAACGGCGGCCACGGCGTCAATACCTACAACGTCCAGAGCACCCCCGGGCTAGGCGGGGAACGCGGCGTGCCGGTGACGCTCAACCTGGCTCCCCCGACCAGCATAGTCGGCCCGGGCGGCACGGACTTCGTCAACGTGGGCAGTCCCGCCGGCACGCTCGCCAGCATTCAGGGTCCGCTGACGGTCAACGGCCTGTCCGGCACCACGGTTTCTCTGACTCTCAACGATCAGGGCGCCAACGCCGGCCAAAGCTACCTGTTCAGCGGTGCCAAGCTCACCCGCTCGGGCGCCGCGCCGATCACGTACAGCGGCGTGGCAGCCATGCAGATCAACGCCGGCACCTCCAGCGACACGTTCACGTTCGCCTCTGCCGTGGCCGCCAGTACACACCTGACGCTCAACGGCAACGGGGTCACCAATAGCCTGACCGGTCCGAATCTGGCGAACACCTGGGTGCTCCAAGGTCCCAACCAGGGCGTTTTCGACGGCAACGTCATCTTCTTTGGGATGCAGAACCTGATGGGCGGCAGCCAGTCCGATGCCTTCCAGTTCCTCGGTCCCACCGCTGGAGTTGCCGGCACGATCGACGGCGGAGGTGGCATCGGCAACAGTCTGGACTACCAGTTCAACGGCGGCGCCGCGGTCACCGTGAACCTCGCGTCGGTCTCCTCGGGCCAGGCCCCGGGCATCAACCTCGGCTTCCGGAACATCGATTCGCTGGTCGGCAGTACTGCCGCGGATACGCTCGTGGGACCGAATTGGCCGACCAACGACTGGAGCATCACCGGCAACTCGACCGGGAACCTGGTGGCCGTCAACCAACTGGTGGTCGTCGGCAGCGCGGGCAAGTTCTCGTTCCAGAAGATCGAAAAGCTGGTCGGCGGTAGCGGTGTGGACACGTTCCAGTTCAGCCCCGGCGGCAGCATCACCGCCCTCGACGGTGGCGCGGCGGGAGGCGGCGACTGGCTGGATTATTCGCTCTTCCCCGCCAACAGCCCGGTCACGGTGAACCTGACGAGCGGGCAGGCGACCGGTGTCTCGGCCGGCGTCACGAACATCCAGAATGTCCTGGGAGGCGCCGGCAATGATACGCTGACCGGCAGCGTGCTGGGAAGTATCCTCCTCGGCGGCGCCGGCAACGATGTCTTGAAAGGAGCCGGTGGCGGCAACTTGCTCATCGGCGGTCAGGGCAGCGACACCGTCACGGCGGGTTCCGGCGGGGACATCTTGATCGGCGGCTGGACCGACTACGATGTCAGCAGCGATGCCCACCGCTCGGCCCTGGCGGCGATCATGATGGAATGGCGTTCGGTGAAGCCGGGGACTCCATTGCAGGCATACTTGACGCGGGTCGGAGACTTGAGCAATGGCGGTGGCCTAAACGGGAACTTCAAGCTCAACAACTTCACCGTTCACGACGATAACGCCGTCGATTCCCTGACGGGCGGGGCCGGGCTCGATTGGTTCTTCGCTCACAACGTTAATCAGCTGGGCGGGGACGTGCTCATGGGTCAGAGTGCGGGAGAACAGGTCTACCTGTTGCCGTAAACCGCGTTGGTTTCGGATAGCAGGAAGGAGGCGTCGATGGAATCCTGATCCGGGTAGAGAATATCCGTTGCGCGCTTCGTGGGCGCGCGTGACAATGGCCGATTTCCAAACCTTCGGGGTGGTTGATGCCAGTGCCAGTTTCTGATGACGAACTCCGTGAACGCGTTCAGACGCTGCTGAAGCCCGGCGAATCGATTCTCTGGGTGGGGCAGCCTGACCCGAAGCAGTTTTGGAGCGAAGCCGCGGCAACCTTCGTCTTTGGGTTCATCCCCCTGAGCGTTGGCTTGGTCTTCCTGGCCTTGGCCGTTTCCACTGCGAAGGGGCCGGCTGAGGCAATCCTCCCGCTGTTCGTGGGGCTGTACTTCTGCGTCACCGGGATTTACCTCCTTTTGTTTCCGTGGCTGGCCCCGCGCATACTGCGAGAGACGACTTACGCCCTGACGGATCGGCGTGCCCTGATCTTCAAGGGAGTCAGGTGGAGCCCAACCGGGATGATGCCCAGTTTGGACGAGGAATGGTATATGTTCGGCCCGGAGTCATTGCGAAAGCGCTCACGCAAGCGACGGTACGGCCGGCGCGTCGACCTTGTCTTCGGGGAGGAAATTCGGAAAACGCCTAAGGGGCACACGGTAGTCGAGATTGGCTTCTTTGGGTTGCCGAATCCAGAACAAGTGAATGAGTTGCTGGAGCAACGGTTCCCACGTCCAAAAGTAGATCAAGCTTAACCCTAGCTATAACCTCTGGAATCAACAGGCGCTTCTTGCACGGGTGAAGGGTTTTTTCCATCCAGAGGCGTGGTAAGGCCTAATCAAGTGAATCAACCAGCGACAGCAGCCCGAACCAGATCACGGTCACCGGCATGCGAGTCGGCCTCGCGGGCGACACTTTCTTCGGCTCCGGCGGTAGCCTGAGCTACAGCAACTTCGCGCTGCTGACCCTGGCGGCCGGCTCCGGCGGCAACACGATGGACGTGACCGGGCAGGGTAAGGGGACAATCACTTGACTCCGCCTTTCGCCTTCGCCTCGAGCTCGGCCAGCAGCTGTTGAAAGTCCGGGCGGGAGCGCAGTGGATCCAGGTCCTCGTCTTTCCTGACCCGTTCCACGTCTTCGAATCCGGCGGCGCGCGCTTGCTGGAGCAACGCCATGGCCTGATCGGCATACTGGCGGCGTTCGGCTTGCTCCGCGGCGGTCAGGTCGATCTTGCCTTGGCCCACCAGCGGGATGCACAACGCCAGGTCACAGGCAATGCTGTAGTGTTGGGCGGGATCCTTGGGCCAGAGCAGTTGGCGCTCCCGAGACGTTGCGGCTGCCTCCGCGGGCCTGCCTAACTGCCGCTGGAGTTCAGCCAACTTCTCGTAGTGCCCGCTGAGAAACTGTCGATGCCGTGCCAGCCGCGGGTCCTTGTCGAACCCCACGCGTTGATGGACAATGGCCTGCCGGTAGGCGGCCAGGGCCTCCTCCGGGCGGCCAAGCTTCGCCAAGGCCTCCCCGAAGTTGTGCCAGGTCGCACCGAGATAGTGGCGATAATCGACACGATCTGGGTTGGCCTGGACCAACTTGTCCAACAAATCTCGGGCCTGCTCGAAGGCGCGCAGCGCCTCGGCCGTTGCCCCGGCCTTGCCGTGCAGCGCACCGATGTTGATGTAAGTGGTAGCCAGGCCCATTTGATAGGGGGTAAAAGTGGGGTGGTCCTGCACCAACTTGTACCGGAGGTCGCGGGCGCGCTCGAAGGACCGCAGGGCCGCCACCACCTGCTCGGCGCTGTGTTGTTGGGCGCCCAGGGCGGTGTAAGTGCGCGCCTGGTCGTTTTGATAGTCGCTGACGGCGGGATTGGCCTGCACCAGTTCTTCCAGGAAAGCGCAGGCGCGGTCGAACGCTGTCAGAGCCGCCGCTGCGTCCCCGGCAGCCCGATGTAAAATGCCCAGGTCGTGATAAACGCCGGCCAGGTCGCTTTTGTAGTCGGGGGCGGTTGGGTGGGCCTGGACAAGCTGCTCCAGGACTTGGCGAGCCTCCTCATGGAAGCGCCGTGCCGCCTTTCCGTCCCCGGTGGCGGTCCGCAAACCGCCGATAAAGTTGTAGACGCGGGCTCGGTTGTATTGGTAGTCGGTGCTGGCGGGGTGGGCCTGTGCCAACTGGTCATAGAGGATACGAGCGTGCTCGTAGGAGTCCAGGGCCGCGGCTGCTTCCCCCTTGCCGCGCTGGAGCCGGCCGATATTGGCGTAGTTGTCGGCCAAGAGGTTTTGATAATCCGCCTCGGCCGGGTCGGCCTGAAGCAAGGGGTCCAACAAGGCACCGGCTTGCTCGTGGAACCGCCGTGCCGCGACCGGTTCTCCCGTGTTGCTGTATAACAGGGCCAAGCTGTTATAGGTCTTGGCCAGGTCATAGCGATAGCGGTTGACCTCGGGATGGTCGCGGACCAGCTGCTCGCCCAGAGTGCAGGCCTCTTGCCAGGCCGCGAGGGCTTCGGCTTTCGAACCGACCAGTTGCTGGATCAGAGCTACGCGCGCGTAGTTTTTTGGCAGCTCTTCTTGAATCGTCGGATCCGCGCGGCGTATCTGGATGAAGCCTTGATAGTACTTCAAGGCGGGCAGTAGCAAGGCCTGCTTCACGGGCTGCATGCCCGCCTTTTGCAGCACCGGGTTCTCGCTGGCCACGGTGAAACATTCATCGACGGCTTGCTGGGCCAGGCCGAAGTTTGTGTTAGCCTCGGTCAGGTTGGCTTCGGCCACGTCGCGCAGATGCTCCGCGCGCAGCCAGAAGCCGGTCACACTGACCAGGGCGCTGACCACCACAACGGCCAGGGCTGCCGCCAGACTGGCCACCGCGGGTTTGCGCCGGCACCAGCGCCATAGTCGCTCGGCCGAGCTCACGGACCGAGCCTGGATCGGCTCCCCGGCCAGCAAGCGGCGCAAATCCTCGGCCAGGGCCAGGGCTGTGGCGTAGCGTCGGGGCGGCTCTTTCCGCAGGCACTTCAAGCAAATGGTCTCCAGATCCCGAGGGACCTTCAGTCGGAGCCGCGCGGGCGCTACCGGTTCGTCCCGCACCACCTGCTGCAAGGTGTCCAGGGCTGACTCGCCCTGAAACGGGGGCCGCCCGGTCAGTAGCTCATAGAGGATGGTACCGAGGGCATAGACGTCGGTCGCCGGACCCGCTTCGCGCGACTTGCCCCGGGCCTGCTCCGGCGCCATGTAGCTGGGTGTACCCAGGATGGCCCCACTGCGCGTTGGCTCCACCGCGGCCCGCTCTCCCGCTAGCGCCGGCGCTAACGACGGCAGTAGCTTGGCCAGGCCAAAGTCCGTGATCTTGGGAACGATGAACGATGAACGATGAACGATGAGTTCAGCACCGGCAGCGGGGCCTTCTTTCTTCGGTTCATCGTTCATCATTCCGCGTTCATCGTTCTGGAGGAGAATATTGGCCGGCTTCAGGTCGCGGTGTAGGACGCCATGGCTATGCGCATGCTGCACCGCCTCGGCCAGCGTGGCCACCAGCGCCGCGGCCGTACTAAAGGGCACCGGTTCGGTGCTTTGTCTCAGCCAGGTGTCGAGCGTGATGCCCGGACAATAAGCCGAGGCGATGTAGCAGATGGGTCCGATGGACCCGGCCTCATAGACCGGCACGATATTGGGATGATCGAG
>JBGQLF010000381.1:0-8136 GCA_041499985.1 Gemmataceae bacterium | reverse complement strand
GCAGGTGTTGATCGTATCTCTATCCTATTTAACCGTACAAGATCACGGAAAGTGCAGCATGTCACAGCAGCGGGCTTTATTCCGCGTCCTTTCGCTTTCCAAATTCCGGCCATTGCGGCGAGTCAACCGGGCAAACTGTCTCCGTCTTGGTCGGGTCCACCGGGTGGACGATCAAAGTCTGCTCGAGAACCCTGCAATAATGCTGCGATTCGACTCCGTTCAGGGTTAGAAAATGCAAGACACCGGCCGATTCGAGAGCGATAAGAAGATCCCCAACCGTCAGGCAAGGATCTTGCTTCTGAGCCTGCTCGGTTTGCCCCGCAATCGTGCTCAGGAACTTCTCCGCATTCTTGATTTCATTCGACTTTCTGTCCGCTGGCAACGATTGAAGGTAGCCGAGGATTTTTCCCGCCAACTCCAATCGTTGAGCGAGAAACTGCCCGATGCCGCAGGTTCCAGGTCTAGTTTGGCTGCATCTGTCCGTGCCGAACTCGTATCGCCTGAGCTTGGCCTTTTCGGTGATTTCCAATCGGGCACAAGCACAGTTCGAATCCTCGCGAACTTCGTCCACCATCTGATCGAAGCGACGTAGCCCTGTGACGAGCAAGCTCCGCAGGTACAATCGGAGCCTTTCGGTTTGCTCGGCATCATCACTACCGCCATGAATTTGACCGAGCGTCTGTAGGCAGATATTTCGTTTTCTCGCGTGCCAAGGACCGAAGAGACGAATGACGTGCTGGTGCACTTCCCCAAAAGAATTGAAGCGCTGAAGGAGCCGCAAAAGATAATCCGCTTCTTTCAGGAGTCGGCGCTTGAACTCCTGACGCACCACCAAACTCGTGACGTGCCGCGAATGCTGAGAGAGTCGCCGGTTGATTGCTTCCTTCGTTTTGGGACCGTGAACGTGCCGGGCTATTTGGATGGAAGTATCAAGGAAAAGATCGGGTTGCCTGGCGCTCGCCATAGGGTGCTCGATTCAGGCGGATTTATTCCTTTTCCTCATCCACCGGGTCCGCCGAAATCGCCGCATAGGGATCGAATTCAGCGTCGTCGATAAGGCGAAGCACTTCGTTCAAGTCATTGATGGTCTTCGTGGCCGGTCCCAAGTAGTCCTTGACCAACCTGGGAATGTTCTTGCATTGCTCGACGGTCAAGCACTCTGCTTTCTTTTCCTGGAAGAACGCCCGCATCATGCCCTGCATGTGATTGAGAATCGTCTGCCAGTCAATATCTCGACCGTTCCGCAAGTCCCAAAGTTTCGCCAAACCTTCTTCCAAGTCGTCGGCCGCGATTGCCAAACTCATCCGGTCATCGGCCTCCGCCGCCCGGACCATGGCATCGGCAGCTTCTTGAGCGGCCTTCCAGTGCGAGCGAAACGCTGCACGGGATTCCGCCGTCGGCATCTTGGTTGGAGGCCCAGACTTTCCCGGTGTCTTAATCCGCTGCTGGACTTGGCGAGGCCGGGTTTGGACGGCGGCCGTCCGATCCCCGGTGAAAAAAACGCCATAGCTGTCTCCACGCCGCTCGGCGGTGCGCTCGCTTGCCATCATTTCAATCGCGCCCGGTCCCAAGCTGATAGCTTTTTCTTGATCGGTGGAGATCATTTATTTGCCTTTCTTACCGTCTTCCTTCGGGAGAGAATTTCGGAACCGCTCGAGGTTTCCCTTCAAGCAATCTCCGAGGAATTGGTTGAGGTCCAGTTCCCTTGGTTCGTTGCGGTAGGTGTCCATATCCAACACGGCGGCGAACGAACTGTTGATTTGCTTCTGCCGCTTCTGTTTAATGGCTTCAAGCAAGACCGCTTTTCGCTTCTGGGAAACGGCGCTGGCTCGAATGTTCAGGTTCGTGTCTCCCATGGGTAACTGAGCGGATCGCTCAAAACCGTTCAATGCAATTCGATAATGGCACTCCTGGCCCTGCATTACGAACGAAACGCCCATTGTTTCCGGACTGGCATCGAAGGACGCAAGCAGACTGGGGGAAAAGGAAAACAGGCCGAGGGCGCGCATCCACTGTTCCGTTTCCTCCTTTGTGTCGAATGAAAAGTAGTACCACTGGCGAAATCCCAACCGCTCGAATTCCGTCACTTCCAGTTCATCGGCGACAAACCCCAGGGTTTCCTCGGCCCTGGCGACAAATCGGTCTGCTTCATCTGAGTCGATCACCTCGTCCCCATTGCTCCAATCCAGCTCTAAGCTGGCCGAGTGTATGGAGAACGAAAGCCGAACGGCCTCGACCATGTGGAAAACCGTTGTTCCCTGGGTTGTCGGGTCAGGACTTATTACCCAGGCCGCGTCGCGGACCAGTTTCTTCAGCAACCGTCCCGTGTGATCCAGGTAAAGCTGCCCGTCCTGAAAGCGCACTTCGCATACCATGTGCCTCAGGAAGGGTTCCTTGCCCTTCAGCAGCTTGATGGTTGAGAACGCCTTGGCCATGGTCCGCCCACTTTGGCGCCAAAACTAGGTTTTGTTATTCTCCGCGAAAAAAAGAGGACGGGCAAGTGAGAAGAGCGCCGCCCTGCCCGTCGCTCCGAAAAAGCTGCCTGACTTGCTGGATGCGTGGCTGCTCCGAGGCTTCGCTGATGAGATCCGTCATTTCCTTCTGGCGACCTCGTTTTGATTGCTCGCCTGACGGCTTTGCTGGTTGGCTCATGGAATGAATCCAATGTACCTGGGTTATTCTTTTGTTGCAGCTTGCGACCAGTCCTTTTGGCCGACGATGTCACGAACGACACTTACTTCCTCCTTGGGAGACAACTTCGACGCCGGGTCTTGGATCAGGTACAGTTCCGGTTTCGTCTTGCAGTTCACCACGACGTAGAGCCAGTAGTCCTTGCCGAACCGCTGGGCCTTGATCCATTCGTTCGGCGTCAGCGCCACGCCGCCGACCCCAGCCCGGCCCTTGACCTCAATATACCGGGACACCTGCCCACCAAGGAGGGAAGTCAGATCCCAGCCGCAGTTCTCCTCCTCCACAGAAACGGGCTTGCAGCGGTTGGCAATAAGTGATCCCTCGCCGCAAGCATTCCTAGCGTGTTGTTTTCCGGGCGGCTGTTTTCTCCTCCAAGCTGGAGAACAAAGTCCGCTCTGAAGTCGTGCTCGGTTTGGCATACTTCTGGTGCTGAGTGGCTGCCTTGGGATTGACCACAATCAGGTGCCCTCGCTGGACCCATTTTCAACTCGACGCCGAATGTCGACTTGGAACTTTTGCCACCAGCCGATCGAACTCCTCTGCATCCATGAGGCCTTTCCCGTCCAGCATCATCCGCACATAGACAAGATGATGGGGAGCAACCGAGGAGTTACTCCGGTAGGAAGGCAGCACGATCAATAGGTCGGACTCGCCATGCTCGAATCCGAGGTACGGTTTGGTGACAGAAACTTCCTTAAATCCCAGGTCCAACAGCAAGTGGCGCAGGCTGGAGAACTTGAAGCGCGGTTCAGACATCGGCAAGGTCCTCCCCTTGAAGATGCGCTTGGGTAGCATTCTTACGTTGAACAATCCTTGTTACCGATCGGCGGTTGAGCCGATTGGCAACCGGAAGGTGAACGTTGATGCTCTCTCCCGCAAGAAACAAGTCGGCAGCCGGATGGTCGGCGAAGTAGGCTTGCACATGCAGCCAAAAAGCCCTGTCTCGTCGCCCGTCATAGACAACCAAGATGACCGGGAAAGCCTCGTTTACCCACAAGCGCAGATCACGGCGGCTGACCACCCAGGAGACGGTTTTCCCCTCGACCAGCAGCGGCAGATTATCCGTTGCCTTAACCTGGAAGAAAACGATTCCAGCTTCGATTTCGCCGTTGGCCTTGAAAGTGGACATCACCAGGTCGTAGCCATAATCGGTGTACATGCGTTGGACGGAGCAGCCGCATAGCAATACCTGGCGTTCCACGTAATTGATGCTGAGGTCGGCGAGCACGTGGGCGCGGGTCCGCAGCTTTCCCGGAGGCAATGTCATTTTTCCAGCTCCATCGGAGAGCCGACGGCAGCGACACGCCTCCAATCTGATTGTCCGATCATGTATCGTACCACGCTGACCTCTTCTTTGGGCGACAGCCTGGACCCCGGATCTTGGATCAAATACAGTTCCGGCTGCGTCTTGCAGTTGACCACGACGTAGAGCCAGTAATCCTTGCCGAACCGCTGGGCCTTGATCCATTCGTTCGGCGTCAGGGCCACGCCGCCGACCCCGGCTCGGCCTTTGACCTCAATGTACCGGGCGACCTGACCTTCGAGGAGGGAAGTCAGATCCCAGCCACAATTCTCCTCCTCCACAGAAACAGGTTTGCGGCCTTGGCTGGTCTCATACTCCTTGGCCACGCGCACGGCGATAGCCTCGACTTCGGGATCGTTCTCCATGCCTTCGACCGACTGCACGACCTCCTTCGGCGCCGGCAGGATCACCGCCACGCCCAGCACCTCGGGCGGCTTTTCGGACAGGTGCCGCTCCTGTTCGATCTCGGCCAGCCGGTCCTTGAGCCGCTGGGAAAGTTCCATTTTACGGGCTTCCTCCTGTGCCCGGTTGCCGAGGAGGCTCAGCCGTTTTTGGTCGGCTTCGTCCTTGATGTGGCGAAGCTGCTGATCGTACTTGGCCATCTTCTTGACCGACTCGCCGATAAGGTGCTGGAGCGACTTGCGGACATATTTCTCCCGGATGCCGAGTTCCCGGCTGCGCCGCTGGTTGATCTCGCCGAAATACTCGGGCGTGACCTCTTCGAGCGACCAGTTGATGACGGCATCCGCGGCAGCGGCCACTTGGCGGGCCTCTGCGGGCACTTCGGTAGTAGAATCAGGGGACTTGAGGTCCAGCAGGGCATACGGCTGGCTCTTGCGGAAGCGGCCGCCGGCACAGTGGACGGCCACGAGGCGTTCGCCGACGGTCTGGCCCCGGCCATCTTCCACGCCGCACTTGAGGAGCCAGAGAACGGTCGGCTCCGTGGCGTCGGCGTTGTAGAAGACTGCCCCCTGGCGTAACGACCCACCGTACTCCCGCAACACGCGCTCCACGATGCTCTCGAAGAGCGGGTGTCCGGGCCCGATGAATTCGGTCTCTGAGTAGCTGGCGGTGAGTTCTTTGTCGAAAGTGACCAGTGGGTAGGTCTGGCCGATCTTGCCGTAACGCCGCTCCATCGCCTCGGGCAGCTTCCGCAGCTCGGGCAGCACTCGATTGATAGACCAGACGCTCTTCTTGTCCTTGGCCGCAGTGATCGTGCCCCCGAAGGAGCGGTATGCCTCGACGAAGAACTTCTCAATGTATTCCGGCATGAGCCGCTGTTCTTTGCTCTTTTGCCGATCGGCATCGAGCTTCGACAGGTCGATGTAACGCGAGCCGAGGGCCTTGTCGTCCATGTCGGCCCGGATGCGGGCGACTTGCGTCTCGTCGGTCTGGAGGTCGATCTCGGCAAGGATCTCGCCCATGGTGCGGCGCTTGGCCAGCCAGTCTTTCATAAGCGCATCGAACTTGGGAGGGGACATGATCTCGCCGATCACGTCGTACACCCGGTCGCTGCCCAGCGCCTGCCGCATGTCCTCCAGCTTCCGTAGCAGGCAGTCCATGACCTCCCCTTCACGGGTGTTCTTGGCGACGAGGTTGAAGATCATCACCTCGTGTTCCTGCTTGTAGCGGTGGATGCGGCCCATGCGCTGTTCGAGACGGTTAGGGTTCCACGGGATGTCGTAGTTGACCATCAGCGCGCAGAATTGCAGGTTGATGCCCTCGCCCGCGGCTTCCGTGGCGATCATGATGGACGGCTTATGCTCGAAAAAGTCCCGCTCGGCCTCGATTCGCTTCGGCAGCGGCATGCTGCCGTGGATCGTGCAGCAATAGAAGCCCAGATCGGTCAGCTTGCGGACAAGGAAATCGAGCGTGTCCTTGTGCTCCGTGAAAACCAACAGCCGCTCGTCCCGGCCCGCAAGGTGCTGCGAGACCACTTCCCGCAGTTCTTCGAACTTCGTCTCGGGGACGTGCTTC
Source organism: Gemmataceae bacterium (assembly GCA_041499985.1). Taxonomy (GTDB): domain Bacteria; phylum Planctomycetota; class Planctomycetia; order Gemmatales; family Gemmataceae; genus JBGQLF01. The sequence continues at coordinate 2,165 of JBGQLF010000381.1, read as the reverse complement.
TCATTCTGCTTGGCGAGCTTGACCAGCCGTTCGAGGTCTTCGATCTCGTTCTCCAGCTCGGCCATGGTCTCAGCCATCGTGAGCCGCTCCACCAGTTCATCCTCGAACTGCCAGCGCTCGGCTTCGGCCAGATCTTCCATGTCCTCGGGGAACTCGCCGAACTCCTGTTTGAGCTTGCCGAGCTTCTGAAGATCCTTGAGCCGTTTTAACCGGTGTTCCAGTGACAGCCGGATCGATGCCACGCTGGATGCCAAGCGGCGCTGGAGGACGGTCAGTGCCAGCCCGACGTTGCGGTTCTCGGCTTGCATGGCCCGCTGGAAATTGTGCTGGACGTAATCCGTGACTGCCTCGTACAGCTGGAGTTCGTCGGGCGTGAGATGGTAGGGGAGCGTCTGCACCTTGCGCGGCGGGAAGCAGGGCGAGCCGTCGAACTTCTTCATGTCTTCCTTGAGCCGGCGGATCATGATGCGGTTCTCGCCGCGGGCGCTGGCCTCGGCCAAGATGTCGCCGGTAACGTACAAGTCCTTGTCGAGTAGTTGCAGCAGCAGGGCGAAGTTGTCGGGGTCGCCCTTGTGCGGCGTCGCGGTCAGGAATAGCAGGTGGTCGGTGCGGTCCTGCACGAACTCGCCGAACTCGTAGCGCTGGGTCTTGTTAACCTTCGTGCCGTAGCGGTACGCGGCCATCTTGTGCGCCTCATCGACGATGACCATGTCCCAGCGCACGTCCCGAAGTTGGTTGAGGATGTCGTCCTGGCGGGCCACGAAGTCGATGGACGTGATGCACTGCGGGTGGTCCTCCCAGACGTTGCGCCCGTAAGAACCTTCAACTTGGCCACGGTCGATGACTGTGAACGTCTCGCCGAACTTGTCCTGAAGTTCCCGCCGCCATTGCGGGGTCAAGTTGGCCGGCGTAACGATCAGCGTCCGCTCGACCAGCCCTCGGTACTTGAGTTCCTTGAGCGTCAACCCGGCCATGATCGTTTTGCCGGCACCGGGATCATCGGCGATCAGGAAGCGAATCTGCGGCTGCGTGAGCAGGTGCGCATAGACCGCATCCATCTGGTGCGGCAGCGGATCGACCTGCGAGACGGAGACAGCGAAGTGCGGGTCGTACTGGTAGGCCAGCCGGATGCGGTGCGCTTCGGCGGCGAGCCGGAAGTGCGTCGAGTTGCCCATCAGCCCAGCCAGCTTGCCAGACGGCGTGATCTTCACCGAGCCGTCGAAATCGTCCGCCTTGAGCAGCTTCTTCCAAAGGCGCTTGGAGTGCAGCCCCTCGGCCTGGACCTCGACCTTCGCCCCCCAGAGCTTGACCGCCAGCACCTTGACCGGCTCGGTCCAGTGCGGCCCTTCGAGGGTGGCCCCATCCACAAGCTGTTGCAGGATATCGTCGATGCCCATGCTGCCCTCGCCGAACCCGTGCCCAGGCCGCAATATCCGGCCTCGCTGCTCCCCCGTGGGCCGGTCGGTGTCCCTGGAAAAGCGCCAGGGAACAGACTATCAGCGTTGACTATAATTGGGGAAGAGGAAGTAACCGATGACGCCACTTCTCCAGCAGGCCATAGCCGAAGTCAAGAAACTTTCTGCCTCCGAGCAAGACGTCATTACCACGCTGATTCTAGAAGAGTTCGCCGATGAACGGCACTGGGATGAGACGTTTGCCCGGTCGCACGCTCAGCTGGCGCGACTGGCTCAGAAGGTGCGGGAGGACATCCACACCGGGCGGGCGCGAGAAGTGCGGGTGGACGAACTGTAAGCTTCCAGGTGACGGACGATTTCTTGGGGTAGGGCGGGAACCCAGCATCTATTCGCCTTCATGCTTCGCTCGCCCCGCGCTTTTGTACACCTGCCGGCCACATCCCGCCGCCCCAATAAAGCCCGCATCGTTGCCTAGCTGGGCGTAGCAAATCTGCGTGCGTTCGGCGGGCACCGGAAATGCCAGGGCCTGCACATGCCGTCGAATGCGCTCCAGAAATGTCGCTCCCGCCGCCGTCATGCCCCCGCCGAATACTACCATTTCAGGATCGATCGTGTGCATCATGTTGACCGCGCCGACCGCCAGATAAAAGGCGGTGTCCTCCACAATCTTTTCCGCCAAGGCATCGCCCGCGGCCGCCGCATCGAAGATCATCTTGGCCGTTAGCTCCCCCCGTTCGCGCTGCAAAGACG
>JBGQLF010000380.1:0-8137 GCA_041499985.1 Gemmataceae bacterium | reverse complement strand
TCAACCCCCCCCCCCCCTTGCGGGTTTTTGTTCTTTTGGGGTTTTTGGTGGCACCCCCGTTTGGGGGTCAATTTTAAAACTGGCGCGCACCCCCGGCCAACTTTAAACTCCCCCCCCCACGAATCTGTTACCTGCCTTTGAACCATGCCACAGAATACTGGCACGGGTGGTCGCTGTCGAGCAAGAACGGATCGAAGCGAGCGCTGCGGGGCCGGGGCACGCTGTGCGATCGAGGAGTGACGCCGTTCGCAAGAGAAAGAATCGAAAAAAGCAGACGCGCCGGCCCTCTCGTGGCTCTTTATTGGTAGAGTCATTCCAACAGGCAGCCAACCAGTCTGTCTGCACTCACGAGGGCCAACGATCATGGCCGAGCATCCTCTCGGCGAAGCCGCACGCCAACTGCTGCGCTCCCTCGCGCCCCAAAGCAGTGACAGCGATGCTCAATTGCTCACGCGGTTCGCACAGCTTGGCGATGAGGAGGCGTTCGAGGTCCTGCTCGAACGACATGGGCCGATGGTCTGGCGCACCTGCCGGCGCGTGGCTCGCCAGGCCGCCGACGTCGAGGATGCGTTCCAGGCCACGTTTCTGGTCTTGTGCCGCAAGGTCGGCTCCATCGGCAAGCGTGCGTCGCTGGGCGGTTGGTTGCACCGGGTTGCTTACCGCATCGCCTTGAAGGCCAACTCCCGGAGTGCCTTCCGGAGGCTCGACGAAGAGCAACTCCCCGCCCGCGACAGCGATCCGGCTGCCGCTCTCATGGAGTCCGAGTTGCGGCCCCTTCTGGACGAAGCGCTGAACCGGTTGCCCGAGAAGTATCGCATCCCGTTGGTTTTATGCTGCCTGGAAGGCAAGACCCGAGCACGCGCCGCTGCCGAATTGGGTTGGGCGGAAGGCACGCTGTCGAGCCGACTGGCACAGGGCAAGGAGCTGTTACGGGCCCACCTGCTGCGCCGAGGAGCGGCGCCGTCGGCGGGTGCGCTGGCCGCGCTGCTCGCCCAGGAAGGCGCCGTCCGGGCGCTGCCGCGAGCACTGCTGCGAGCGACATTGAAGATGAAATCGTTGTTTCTCTTGGGCCAGGCGGCGGGGTCAGGAGGCCCAGCCTTACACGCTGTCGTCCTGGCGGAAGGAGCGCTGAAAACGATGTTCCTAACCAAACTCAAAGTTGTGGCCGTGGTGCTGCTGGCAGCAGGGCTGTTGGGCGTCGGTGCGGGCAAGGTGACGCAGCAGGTCCTCGCGGCCAAACCCGCTGCCAACGCTCACCCCGCCCTCGCCAAGAACGAGCAACCGCCGGTGAAGGTCGATCCTTTGCCCGTCGCGCCCGCCGAGCAAGCCATGGCGCGGACGCTGGGCGTCGTGGTCCTCGATCCGCAGGGCAAGCCGGTGTCGGGCGCGAACATCCACGCCAGCATTTGGACCGACGAGAAGGGCTTCAAAGCCAACCACGATTACCCAACCGACGCCGCGGGTGCCGCCCAGGTGGAGCTGCCGAAGACATTTACCATCCTTCGGCTCTGGGCCTGGGCCGGCAAAAAGCCGTTTGTCTCGATGTTCGCGAATTGGGAACAGAACGTACTGGCGAGCGGAAGGGAATTCCCGGCCGAGTACACGTTTCGGCTGGAATCCGCCGTCGCAGCTGGCGGCCGAATTCTCGACGAGCAGGGCAAACCGATCGCCGGCGCCAAGGTTCAGGTCATGCTGGGGGACGATGACGATCTGAAGTTCTCCCGTCGCGACGACCGGGCACTCTACAACACCTGGTTGGCGGAGGGAAGGGAGGCGGCGACGACGGATGCCGAAGGCCGCTGGCGCATCGACAACGTTCCGGACCATCCCCAGGCCGAGTTGAGACTGCTGGTTTCCCACCCGGATTACGTATCGGACGAAGAATGGGGGCAAACCCAAAAGATCGCTGGCATTACGACTGCCATGCTGCGGCAAGAGAAAGCGAGGCTGACGCTAAAGGCCGGCGTCATCGTGCGCGGGCGGGTGACGGACCCCGGCGGCAAGCCGATCAAGGACGCGCTCGTCGTACATGGCGACAATCCCTACAACGCCTGGATGCCGACCAAGTTCCCGACCGACGCCGATGGCCAGTTCCGGTTGCCAGCGTTAGCGCCGCGTGAGACAACGCTGACGGTCATTGCCCCCAACTGGGCGCCCCAGCTGCGCAAGGTCAACCTCCAACCCGGGATGCCGCCGCAGGACTTCCGCATGGAGCCAGGCAAGCCGATCCGGCTGCGGATCATCGATGCTGCCGGCAAGCCGGTTCCCAATGCCTACGTCAGTCTCGTCGAGTGGAAGGGCAGCCAGTCGATCCAATCGTCTCACAACACCAACCACCCCAAGGTGCCCGACACCAAGATTCCGCGCCAAACCAATACGAGTGGCATTTGGGAATGGACCTCGGCACCGGACGAACCGGTGAAGCTGCAAATCTATTTGAAAGGCTTCGCTGCTTGCGAACTGGAAATCCCCGGCGGTGCTGCGGAGCGCATGGTGACGCTGAAAGCCAAACACCGCGTCACAGGTCGCGTAACCGACGCGCTGACCGGCAGGCCGATCCCCGCCTTTACCGTGGTTCCCATCGACGTGTTCCGCAAGGATTTTCTCGTCGCGGATCGCGGCCATGCCGTGGCGGGCAAGAACGGCCGCCTGGATTATCTCGTGACGCGCACCGACATTCCGCTACGGCGGCTGCGGGTCGAGGCCTGGGGCTACCGCACGCAGGATGGGCCGCAATTCCAGGTGGGAGACGATGTTGCCTTCACGCAGGATTTCCGCCTCCAGCCCAGTCCGCCCGTCACCGGCGTGGTACACGACGTCGCCGGCCAGCCCGTGGCGCAGGCGGAAGTTTTGCTGGCGACCCCGACGGCGGCCGCCAAACTCTCGTCGGACTGGGGCAACCACAAAGCGTTCACCGACGCCGCGGGATGCTTCGCCTTCCCGGATCCCGGCGAACCGTGGGCCGTGCTGGCGCAGGCAGACGCCGGGTTCGCACTCGCCGAATTCCCAGCCGGCCAGCACGACGCCGGCGCGCTGCGGCTACGACCCTGGGCGTCGGTCCGCGGCCAATTCCGCGACGGCGGCCAACCCGTCCGCGGTGCCACGATCCTGTTGCAACCGGTTCGCCTCGACAGCCTCGACCGACCGAAGATCGATGCCATGATCCAAACCGTCACTGGCGCCGACGGCCGCTTCGAGTTCCCGCGCGTGCCGTCGGTTCCCGTCAGCGTCCGGGTCCATCTGGGGCCGTGGAAAGACGAGGGGTTCCGCTCTGGGCCGAGCGTGCCGCTGGATCTCCAGCCGGGGCAGCGGGCCGAGTTGGACCTCGGCGGCGCCGGGACCATCGTGACGGGGAAGGTGACGCTGACCGGCAAGGTGCCGGTGGATCTCGACTGTACCTATTCGCTGAACTGCCTCGTCCGCCGGGCACCGGGCATTGCGCCGCCGCAGCCGATCGCCAGTCTGGGGTTCGATGTCCGTAACGGCTGGCGGGACACGTGGCGAAAGAGCAGCGAAGGCCTCACCTATTTGAGCACCCTCCGGTACTGGTTCGTGAAGCTGGCACCCGACGGTGCTTTCCGCATCAGCGGCGTGCCGCCCGGGGAGTACGACCTGGCGGTCGAAGTCTACGCCAAACCCAGCGGCTGCCTCGTCGATCCGCTCGCGCGCAAGCTGGTGCGCGTGACGGTGACGGCGGCCGACGCGGCGCGCGGGGAACTGGCGCTGCCGGAGATTGCCGCGGCGGTCGTGCCAGTCCCAGCGGTTGGCGACACGCCCGCGTTGACCTTCCAAGGCGCCGACGGCACCAGCGGCACGCTGACGGACTACCGCGGCCGGTACACGGTGGTGCACTTCTGGGCGAGTTGGTGTGGCCCCTGTAAGCAGCAGCTTCCAGGGTTGCGACGACTGCATGAACGATACACAGCCCGTGGGCTGGCCACGCTCGGCCTAGCGCTCGACGAGGACCCCGCGGCCTGGCAGGCGGCGCTGAAGCAACTCGATTTGCCCTGGCAGCAAGGCCGGCTTGCCGCAGCCAGCACTGCCGGGGTTTCCAGCGTCCCGGCCTATTGGCTACTCGACCCTGCCGGCAAGATCGTTGACAAGGTCTACGATTCCGACGAACTTGCCGCGGCTCTCGCCGACCGGCTGAAGTGAGCATCGGAACTACCGCCCCGTGAGAAAATTAAGGATTTTCTGCCACCGGGTATGGCGTTCTTGTTGAATCGCCGCAATGCGCTGGTGCAGCCAGGCATGGATGTCTCGCTCCGACCGAGAACCGGTTGCCGGAGGAACCGTCGCAGCGGGCGGAGCAGTGAGCGGCGACGGCGTACCGTTGACCGGGTTCTCCGTGCGCTCGGCAGCCGGTGCGACCGGGCTGAGGATGCTCGGAGGCACCCCGGCAGCGGCCGGCGAGGTGCTCGCCAACCCGGCGGTGGCTCGCTCCGTCCCGGCGAGCGCGTGCTGGACGAGCTCGGCTTTGAGCGTTTGGAGCTCCGCGGTGAGTTGATTGAGGCGATCTAGCTCCTGACGAACCAGCCCGAGTTGCTCGCGGTGCAGGTTGCTAAACATCTGCACCATCATCATCATCGTCTGTTGAAACTGGTCGAACATCTGCTGTTGCATCAGGTTGAACTGATTGGCCAGGGGCACCAGCAGCGCTTCAACCAGTTCCGCTTTTGGCACGAGTTGGCCTGTCCCTAGCAATAGCGCTTCGGAGTTGATCGTCAGCGCCGCAGCAGGCATGGAGGGAGTGAACCCAGGAACAACCGGGGTCAAGGAGGAAGGTAGGGATGATACGGGCGGCTGCGGAGCGTGTGGCTCGGCCATGACGATCTGCGATTCGGAGGGAGCCGCGGTCCGGAGACCGGAAGCCGGGAGCTTATCGTAGTGAACGCGGATCAGGAATTTGCCAATCTCCAGCTGATCGCCGTCTTCCAGCAGAGTGCAGCGCACCGCGGAGTTGTTGACCGCGATACTTCCCTGCCCGAGTAGGTCCACAACCCATACGCCCTGCGGGGTACGCACCAGGCTGGCGTGATAGCGCGAGACACCGGAAGCCAGCAGGCGGACTTTGCACTCCGCAGCTTTGCCAATCAGAGCCAGCGCCGGAGTCAAGCGCCAAAACCGTGGCTGTTTGGCCGTACCGTTGAGGAACTCGAGACTGACACCCGGCAGTGCAGGCCGGCTCTCCGCGGCACGGACGCTCCCGGTCGCCGGCTCCTCCTTTCCCGAGCTGCATCCCAGGAACCGGATCCCGTAGGGGCCAAGGCGAACCGCGTGGTCGCGATCCAGCCAGCCGGATCGTTTCGGGCCACTCTCCCAGGAGATGCCCGTTCGGCTGCCGAGGTCGATACAGAAGGCCCGGCCGGCGAGGACCTGCACGTAAGCGTGTCGTTGACTGATCTGCCCGTGGTCCAGGCAGAGATCGGCATGGGGATGGCGGCCCAGCAAGGCGAAGGGCTGCGCCAACAGCCGGCTTTCGGTCTCCTGCGTGCCGGGGAACTCGATGTTCAGCTGAAGCGGACCGGCAGCACCACACGCTTGCAGGAACAGGTCCAGCGAGTGCTTGCTCACGGTGTGCTTTCTTCAGGAAGAGGCGTCGTGCCGACGGTGCGTGGGTCTATTCGCTCAAAACTCTCCGGTTGAATTCTATGATAATACGCTGGAAGACTGAGGACAAATAGTGCTGTGGCGCAGTCCTCAGTCCTCCAAGGCTCTTCCAAATCGGGAACGACGTTAACGGGGCTCCCCTGCGGGCTTGTACAGAGGTAGCACCGGTGTGGCCGAGCCTTTGACTTCGGGTGCCACAGAAGGAGCTGCCACTGGCGAGGGGGGGGCTAGCTCCTCTTTCGCATACGGCATGGAGCGTTGTTCCGGGGCACCCTGCTCCGCGGCCAGCGGGATGCTCTCCGCACAATCGAGGGGAATCGGCCAGGTACGCCAGGAGGGGGGGTAATAGCCGTAAATCGAATTCTTATTGATCTTGGGGTGACAACGCAGACAGCGGGGCACCAGATCGGCTTGCCCGACGGGGCCGAAAGCGAGCAGGCTGGCGACCACCACCACCCCGGTGAGGTATGGAGTTCTCGGCGACACGGATCTCTCCCTGATCTTCCCATGGTGAACGGCTTCGGACGCTATTATCAAGTTCGTCCATTCGCCGAGGGAGGATAAGGCAATCCGGTTAATAGCCGCGCCCCGGCAGACCGCCTGAGGCCGGTAGACCGCCTGAGGCCGGTAGACCGCCTGAGGCCGGCAGACCGCCTGAGGCGCGGGGCCCAGGGGTCGTCGTGCCACCTAAGGTACCGCGGCCCGCTCCTCCCGCTCCTCCCGCTCCACTTCCACGGCTGAGGAAATACCCACCCAGATTGAGGAATGAGGTCCTGTGGCCGGTGATCGGCAGGGTCGACTGCACTTCCAGATTGTTGATCGCTTGCTGGTTGCTCTGGAACTGCTGGTTGAGCTGCTGAATGCCCGTGCGAAAATCGATTTGCGGGCGAACCTGACCCTGGTAGTTTATGGTGGGGTCACCGCCTTGGCGTAAAATATTGACGTACGGATTCATCGTCGGTCGAGAAAGGGGCGTCAAAGGCGCCGGCTGAAAAACAGTTTGCGCGTGCGCCGGAGTCGCAACGGCCCAAAGAGTCAGCCAGCTCAGAGACGCCAGGGCCACAACAGAGCGCTTCATGACTTTTCTCTCTCCCTGCCATTCGTACGCACTCCCCATGCGGTGTGCGGGAACGGCCAACTGCATGGGCAACCAAAGTGGTGCGGACCAGGGGCAAGCTTGCCGACCAACGCCTCTTTCCATCTAAGGTAGAGGGGCTGGCGCGCCCTTGTCAAGGCAATTCGGGCGGATTGGCGGGACCTTGTTGCTCTTCCGGGATCGTCCAGCCCTTGATAGTTTATCGACCGCCGAAGCCGTTTTGGATCAGCCGAAGAGGCGAGGGGCGAGGGCCACGGAATCCTCGCCCCTCGCCCCTCGATGCTCGCCTCCGGGCATCAGCGGGCCGGCGTGACAGGGACGACGGGGACGGCAGTGCCACCGCCGAAGCCATTGAAGACGCCGCGGCCGACCTGGATGGCACGGACCAACGAGTTGTTGAACAAGATGAAGCTACCGATCCGTTCAAACGGTGCGGTCACCTTGTTGACAAAGATATCCATGGTGACCAGGGCCTGGGCCTCGACATAGATGCGATCGCCGGGCAGAACCTGGTAGTTGGTGCAGGTCGCCGCGCCTTTGACAATGGCGGGCCAATCCACCGGCAGAATCTGTTCCCTACAGCCACTCGGAGCCGGCCGAGCGATCCAAATATGGTGTTTGGAGGCCACCGCCGACAAGCCACCGATCTGGGCCATGGCATCCAGAACCGTCTCGTTGCCGGTCGCCGGCAGCCGTACCACCTGTTGGCCATTGCCGCCGCCATCGGAGATGATGTAAAAGACCTTGCTGTTGTACGCGAGCACATCGACCGACACTTCGGGCTTGAGCAGGAACTGAGACAGGTGTTCCTCGACGGCCGTCTTGGTTTGCTGGAGCGTCAGACCGGTGACGTAGACACTGCCGTAGGTCCCCAGGGCGATGGTGCCGTCGGGCCGGACGAGGTGTTCGCCGCGAATCTGCTGAAGCCCCCGCGACTGGAACAGAATCAGGTCCACCTTGGGCGCCGTATAGGTCGCCAGCAGGTGTTTCTCGACGGCGGCCTTGGCTTCGGTGGTGGTAAGACCGGCCACCTGTACAGTGCCGTAGCTGAAGCCGAGGTTGACGTTGCCGTCGGGTTCCACGGGATAGACGCCGCCGATCGGCTCGGTGGCAAGGACTCCGGTAGCGCGGACAGCAATCTGGTCGAGCGGCTCCAGCCGATGCGGCGGCAAGGGCACGACACGGATGGCGTCGATTTGCAAAAGATCGGGCGGCTCGATGAGGTAGGGGGGCATGGAGACCTTGGCCAATTCGCGTGGCAACTCGGCGGCGGCGCTAGGCCCCTGGCCGAGGGGCACGGTTTGGCAGCCGCTTGCCAACGTCCCGAGGACCCACGCGAAACAGACGGCTGCTAGCTGCATCTTGCGGCATCTTGGTCGCATGTGCCGACTCCTTGATTCTTGCGGGATGGCCAGGGTGCCAAGCCAGAAG
>JBGQLF010000379.1:0-8137 GCA_041499985.1 Gemmataceae bacterium | reverse complement strand
TGGCCGCCTGGGGATTGGCGCGCTGGACAGCCAGACGGCGGTCCACTTCCTGTCGTTGGCTCTCCGTGAGTGGGGCGTGTTCGATCTCCGCGGCAATGCTGTCCCAGTATCTCTTGAACCAGGCGAATCCACTCGGGGATACTCAACCGGTCAATCCCCAGTGATTGAAGCGTCGGTGACATCAACCAACCTCCCGTAGGATCGGAGCGTACAGAGTCCACGATACCACTGGAGGTCGGCGCGGGGGAGCGGAATTGGCTTGGCGCACAAGCTGAGCGGCCAAGGCCCCACATACATAGCCGTAGCGCCCCGGAAGCCCTCGGTACAGGAGCAGAAAGAGGGATATTAACCACTCTTTAAATGATGAATAGCCCCTTTTCGTTTCACGTCAATCGGTTCCTGCCAGTCCGGGATCGTCCTAGCCGATGGGATCCCCGTTGCTGTCGTAGATGATCAGGTCGGTCCCGGACTTCAGGCGCTGCACCGTGGGCGTGTCGGACCCCTCGCTGATGTGCAGGTCGAAGGAGCATTTCGGGAGCCCGATCGAGATGGGGGCGCTCCCGGAGCGATTCAGGATGTTGCTGAGCACGAGGCCCGGCAAGAACGGGAACGTCAGCGACGTCAAGCTGTAGTCGTGGGCATCCGGGGCCCAGTCGTCGTAAACCGACAGGGTGTTGGAGCCGCCGCCGAGGTTGTCGATCTCCAGCCGGCCCTGGATGGCGTCGAGGTTGTGATCGTTGTAGCTGATGCCGAACCAATCGTTGCCCTGGCCGCCGTACAGCTGGGTCGCGACCCCGGCCGCAGTGCTGTCCACGAAGAACTGGTCGTCCTTCAGGGTGCCCCTGACAGCCAGCGATCCGATCTTGCGGTACGTGACGGTGGCGCTGCCGTCGCGGGTCACCGCACTATCGGTCACCTCGAACGTCCGCCCCACACTCTGGTTGCTGTTGATGAGGGTCAGCGTGTCGGCCGCCCCAGAGCCGTAAACCGCCAGCGGCCCCTGAACGCCATCCATATCTACCTGAACGTGGTCGCCGGACCCGGGCACGATTCCGAGCCCAATCGACACCGAGACAGTGGCATCTGCCGGGGTGCCGGTCACGGTGACGTAGTCCGATTTAGCGCTCGTGAGGAGGTGAACGTTTTGGATGCGGCCATAGCTGACGGACGCCTGCCGGGCCTGGATGTGGTTGGCCGTGACGGTGTAGCCGTTCCCGTAGAGCGGTACACCGTTGAACGACGTGCCGTCGATCTGGCTGTTGAAGTAGTCGCTCACCTGAAGGGTGTTGTTCCCCTCGCCACCGTCCACCAGGACTGGGCCCTTCACGTTGCTCACGTTGCCATAAGTCCCGACGATCACCGTGTCGTCGCCCCCCCCGGTGTTGATGTTCAGCGTGACGCTCGGCAGGGTCGCGTCGACGTCCACCGTGTCGCTTTGGCCGCCGCCGATGATCCCCACGGACTGGACCCGCGCATAGTCCACCGTCAGATCGACAAAGATGTCTCCGGCGTGGGACACGCTCGTCGCGTCCACCGTGTACTGGGCCCCGTGGTCGTTGTTGGAGGAGTCGCTCAAAGTCAGCGAGTCGAACCCGCCGCCGCCGTCGATGCGGATGTGCACCGGGTGGATTAGGTCGCCGCTGAGGGCATCGAGCTGCGGGCCGAGGTTGAAGAAGTCCTTGCCGCTGCCGCCGGTGATGCTCAGGGCCGTGTCCGGGGTCCAGCTCAAGACATTGTAGACGCGGCCGACCGAGTCTCCGACCAGGCTGAGTGACTTCAGCCCGCTGAAGGGAACGGTTCCCGAGACTGAGAACACGCCCAGATCGATCGGGGTCCCGAAACTGACGCTGTCCCGGGTGATCGCGAAGCTCGGGTTGGAACTGTAGTTGTTATCCTGGATGACCAGCTTGTCGTTCACCGTGCCGCCCTGGACGCTGAGCTGGCTTCCTGGCACCAGCGCCGCGCTGGAGACGTTGATGGTATTGTCCGCGGCGTAGGGTCCCGTCGACGTGGTCTGGATCGTCACCGCCGCGTTGGTCGGCAGGCTTACCACGTTGATCGTGTTCGTAGTGGACGCGGTGATCAGTTTGATGTTGCTGATGCCGGAGTAGGTCACGTTGTAAAGCGAGAGAGGCCCGAAGGAATTGAAGTACTTCTTCTCGATCGAGTGGTCGGTGATGGTGTAGGACGCCTTGTCCAGGACCCGGGCCACGCCGTTGGCGTCGTCGAGGGTCAGGGTGTCGGGGCCGCCTAGTCCGTACACCTTCACGTCCACGCGCGGGTCGTGCAGGGTGATATTGTCTTGGTCCGAGGAGCCTTCGATTTGCAGCGAGCGGACCTTGATCGTGTCGTACTGCGAGCGGATGCCATCCACCGTGACCACCAGGGTGTTGCCATTGGTGGTGACATCGATCGTATCGGGCTTGCCATCGCCACCCTGGGCCAGGTTGGCCATGCGGACGTACAGGGTGCCGTTCGAGTCGATGTCAAAGAGGCCTTCCTTGATCTTCAGCTGGTAGCCCCCGGTCCCCACGCCGTCGCGGGACCCGACGACGACGTAATAGGTCTGGCCACTCGTGACGCCCAAGGTGACAGCGGCCGGGAAGGTGATCGCCACGGCATTGACCTCTTGGCTGAACGCCACCCGATTACCGTCCTTGTCGTAGACGAACAGCACCGGGTTGGCGCTGCCGGAGGTGCCCGTCACCGAGACGGTCCATAGCTCGTTGGCAATGGCGGTGCGCCTGAACACGTTGTAGACGCCGTCGCCGCTGAGCGTGCCGAACTGGATCTGGTTCAGCGCGATGTTGTCCCCCTGCGGGATGTAGACCGCGCGCAGGTACGGGTCGAGGGAGTTGGCGTGGGCGCTCTGGATATTGCTGCCGCCGGGCCGTACGCCCAGCACGGCTTGCAGGAAGGTGTAGGAGTTCTGTGTGGTGATATCCACCGTTGGTAAGGGAACGCCCCCAACCGTTTGCGTAAAACGCGGCTGGAGGCTGTCGTCGGGGGCGGTCGTCGTGCCGTTGTTGTTCAGAGTGGTGATCGGGAACGTCTTGTCGGCGAAGAACTGGTTGGTGGAGTTATAGCTCATGACGTCGTTGACGGGGCTGCTGAGCACGTGGGCCAGGCCGAACGTGTGGCCGGCCTCGTGGGCGATGCTTTGGGCGATGGTCAGATCGCTGTCGTTGACCAGCGGAGCTCCGGGCGCCGTCTGGGACACAGGGTCGATGAACGCCAAGTCGTAAGAGTCGCTGTTGGGCTGATGGTCCAGCCCGCTGGCGCTGCCGGGATAGTCCGAGTAGTTCCCAGGGGTGGAGGAGTAGGTATACTTCAGGGTCTTGCCGCTGGAGAGCGTCTTGGTGTTGGCGGCGTTGCCGCCGACGAAGATGGTCGTGTTGCCGCCGCCGTTGTCGAAGTCACCGGCACCAGACCTGCGGCTGACCTGGACGTTGAACGGGACGAAGATCTCCGCGACGCGCTCGAGGATCTCGGCTCGGTCGGCGTTGGTGCCAGTGAAGGCCTGGATCGTCTTGCCCTCGACGGTGCCGCCGTCGAAGTTGAGCCACAGGTGGGTCGGTCCGTCGTGGGCCGGGAACATCTGGGCCAGCTGGGTCATGTCGGTCACGGCCGGGACCAGGCGGTCCTCGAGGGCCTCGACGCGCAGGCCAGTGCGGGCCGGCCGGCGGGTGATCGGCTGGGACTTGTGGGTGAACAGGCGCTTCCAGGGATTCAGGATCAGGAACAGGTTCATCGGATCATCCTCTCACGTGCGCGTGGGCGGGTCGGGGGATCGGGTGCTCGGCTCACCGCCGGGCTTCTCTAGGGGATACATCGCCGTCGGTTACGAGAGGCGAACGCCGAGGCGTGGATTTCTTTTGCGGTGGCGGCGAAAAACGGCTGATCCCATTGAGGACGCCTGAGAGGTCCGGTAAACTCTCCGTGGGAGGGCGGACCCGCGTCCACGACTGATCCAGTTCCGGATTCGCCTGCCGGGAGTGCGGGGACTCATCTCATGTCCGACCAAGAGCTGTTCACCGACTTCATCCGCCGCATCCGCGCCGGCGACGAGCAAGCGGCCGAGGAATTGGTACGCCGTTACGAGCCGCTGATCCGTCGCAGGATCCGGCTTCAACTCGAAGACCGGCGTCTCGGTCGGCTTTTTGATTCGATGGATGTCTGCCAGTCGGTGCTGGCCAGTTTCTTCGTGCGCACGGCCGCCGGCCAGTACGACCTGGAGCAGCCGGAGCAGCTGCTCAAGCTGCTGGTGACGATGGCGCGCAACAAGCTGGCCTCGGAAGCACGCCGGCAGCATCGCCAGCGCCGAGACGACCGGCGCGTGGTTCCAGGCGGAGGCGACGAGCTGGCAGAGGTTGCCACCCGCGACCCCAGTCCCAGTCGATACGCCGCCGGGAAAGACCTGTTGCACCGCGTCCGCGCAAGTCTCAACGACGAGGAACGTCAGATCGCGGACCTCCGTGGCCAGGGCCTCGGTTGGCCCGAAATTGCCGTCCAACTGGGCGGCACGGCGGATGCGCGGCGGATGCAGCTCACTCGGGCACTGGAGCGCGTCAGCCGGGAGTTGGGCCTGGATGAGGACGGCTCGGAGTGAATTAAGAGGTCCGAACACACAGAGGACGGGACGTGTGCGATCACAGGTCCCGTCCTCTGTGTGTTCGATCCCCGTGCATGAATCGGCTGTGGGATAGGATTCCGATCCTGTCGAACGGACCAGACAGGATCGGAATCCTATCCCACAGCGGGAATACCACAGAGAGCTACGGTTTCTGCGCCCAAGCCATCTCCTCGAGCCCTGGGGAGCCGTCCAAAGCCTCCATGCTCAGCATGGATTCCATCCGCCGGTGCAAGCGGCTACTGAAGAACGACGTGACTGCCGCGGTCTGTTGTTGCCGGGAGACCGCGAGCGAGTCGGCCCAGTCCTCTCGGTCGATGCTTTGCAGGCCCGAAGCGCTCCCGAGTGCAGAGAGCGGCCCCGCCTGCCCGAGTTCCGTGTTCCGGCCTTGGCGGAGCAGGACGTCGGCCGCCAACGGGCTCATCCCTCGGCCAGCGTCGGAGGCCTGCGGGGCACTGGCATTACCAAAGATCCACTGTTCCAGTCCGTCCACCGAGTCGGGTAGGGTCGGGTTCTCCGGCATCTCACTGTAGGGAATCACCATCAGCGTGCCGAAGCCGCCGCTCCAGTGGTCTCCATTTGCCATCGTGAAAGACCATTGGTTGTCGGCCGTGACATGAATGCGGCTGTCGCGCCCCTGTTGCAACAACTTGCCGGGCTCGAGGGAAGGGATGAATTCACGGTTATTATCGTACACATCGATGTAATAATCGTTGGGGCCATTGCCGGGCTCGAGGTCATAGGCGGTGACCACGTGGCCGCCATCATCCCGGATGCTGAGGAGCGGATGCTCGTGCGCTTGGAGCTGCTCCTGGATCTGGGAATAGACGCTGGAACTGCTATGGCCGACTGCCTGCCATCCTACGAAATAACGGATCACCTCGGTGCTCCACTGGACCAGGAAGTTCTTCTCGATGCTAGCGAACAGATTCCCGTTCGGTTGCAGGTTGAAGACGGTCGGCAGTTGCCCTTCGGGCAGCCCGTTGTCCGCATTGATCCAGTCGGCGTGGTGCGCCAGGCGCTGGGCCATCAGGGCCATGCCGAAGCAGCCGCCCTTGTCGTTGAAGGCCGCGGCCGCGGCGGCAGTGAACACCAGGGCACCCGGGTCCGGAATGGGCGTGATGACATCCTCGTCAACCGGCCAGGGGATATGGATGGTGACATGGGTCTGCTGTTCGCCAAACGTGTCGCTGACCAGGGGAAAACTGACGTTGAACGAAATGTTGTGGAACGAGAAGGCGTCGGTGTTGCGATAGTTGCTCACGTGGAACGTGTCGGACCCGGTAATCCGTCCACCCGCTGGGAAGATGACCGTGAGCGGGCCATCCAGCGCCATCCGGGGCACCTCGACCTCCATCTCGGTACCATCGTGGTTGATCGACAGCGGCGTGGCCTGGAGATCCGGCTCATTGGTGCTGGGGTCGCCGAACTGCACCTTCGAGCCGCTTGCAAATCCCCCGCCGTAGAGCGTGACACTGCTGCCGGGCCGCAGCGACTGGGGCGCATATCCATAGAGTGTGCTCAGCCCGGTGAATGCTGGATTGTTCTTGGTGACATAGATCCGCAGCGGGTTCGTCGTGGCGGTGTACCCACTGCTCGTGGCTTGCACCCAGAACTGGTGTTCGCCCGCACTGTCGAGAACGGCATCGGCCCGCAGCGTGACCGTGCGGGTCTCCACGGGGAGCGCGAAGGCACTTCCGGGACTGACACTCAGGTGCAGATCGCTCGCCAAGCCCGTAGGGCTAACATCAATTACGCCGGTAAAGCCGGGATCGCGCGTAATGGTCACCTGGGCCTGGGCGCTGGTCCCATTGGTCACTTGCAGCAGGCCCCCGATGGGCGATGTGACTTGAATCTGGAACGGGGAATACGTAAACAATTGGGCGCACACACTGGTAAGGCCCGACCTATCGCCCCCCGCCGGCACCGAGGTATAGACCACCGCCGGGTTGCCCCAGTAATCCAGGGCCACCGACGGATTCGACCCCCAAATCGCCTCGGAGTCCGTGGAACCGGCGGTGCTGGCAATGCCATCGCGCTGCGTCCCCGCACTATTGAAGGAGGCGACGCGCACGCGCTGGGCTATATTCGAGGCACCGTGGTATATGTCGCCACCCGAGGCGTAGACCACCACGAAGTTGCCGTCGCCGTCCAGGGCCACGGATGGTGTCTGGTTATTCGCGGTGGTGTTCGTCACGGTGGTTTGGCCTTGCCGACTGCCGGCCGCGTTGTAGCGGGCCGCGTAGATATCCGAGTCGGTGATGGTGTAATTCGCGAACGAACCGAGAGAGACCTGCCGTTCATTGGACACGTAGGTGTAGGCGATGACGAAGTCGCCGTTGGCGTTGATGGCCACCGAGGGATCACGTTCCTTGCGTATGGAGGTGGCGACGCCGAAGGAGTTTCCTTGCGGCGTGCCCGTGGCGTCGAAGCGGCGGGCGTACACATCCTGGTCGGTGGCGCTATAGTCGTAGACGTAGCCGACGACGAAGTTGCCGTCCGCGTTCATGGCCACGCTCGGACGGTATTCGTTCTGGCCGCTGTTCGCCACGACGAGATCGTTGCGGACCGTGCCGTCCTGGGTGTAGAGCGTTGCCAGGACGTCCTTCGAGGAGGCGGACTGGGAGGTATAGGCAACCACGTAGTTGCCGGCATTGTCTATGCCAACCGAGGGATCGTATACGTTCGTCCAGATGCCGGGCGAGGCGACGGCGGTCGGCCCCAGGGAAAGGCCTTGGGCGTCGAAGCGTTGCGTTTTGATGGACGCGCTACCAGGGACCAACTCATGCCTCCAGGCTACCACGAACGTGTCGTCGTTGTTAATGGCCACGCTCGGGTGGGAGTCCTCCATGTCGGTGAAACCGACATGAATCGCGGCCGTCAGCGGTACATACCAGGAATCGAACACGCGGGCGTAGATGCCCGGCGCGCCCACATGGAAGTTTTCCCACACCACCGCGAAGTCGCCGTTGCTCGCCCGGGCTACCGTGTGGTCCGAACTGTCCCGTGTATCGCCGGCACTGATGCCATCGACCGCGAACGAGGCACTAAAGGGAATGTACGACAGAACCAGACGCTCCTCCAGTTGCTGCACTTCCAGACCCGCCGAACGCGGACGACGCACGACGGGATGGCGAAGGGAGTTGGTGTTGCCGCTCAGAAGGTTCTTGAAGAAACGACGCATGATTTTTTTTCCTTGAATGAGGGGTGTCCGGTTACTACTCGGGGCCACCAGATGGCTCCTTATTTCTCTAATCGCCGTCCAGGAGGCGCGGCGAACAAGAAGGGAGAGTTATTTCTGGTGTGCACCCCGAGTGGCCGGGTAGCGGACCGAACAAGATAATGGTGCTTTTTCGGTCTTGGAGGGTAGAATCGCTGAATGCTGCACAGGGGGCATCCGTCACAGGGGGCTGTTCAGACTCGAGCCCACTACCAACCCAACTGGGCCTGGTTCAACGACAGGTAACAGGATTGTGGCGGCAAGTTTGCAACTTGCCGGTGGGCCGC
>JBGQLF010000378.1:0-8139 GCA_041499985.1 Gemmataceae bacterium | reverse complement strand
GCGCACGTCGACGTCGATTCGGTCAGCGGGACCAAGGTCGAGCACGCACACCGGCCCGTCGGCGGAGATGACCCAGGCGACGTACCGCGCGGGCTGCCACCGCTTCTGTTCCTTGATCGCCTGGAAGTCGTACACCTCGAAGCGGGCCAGGTCGATCAGGACGGCGTTCGCCGGGAGAGCCTATCGTAGCGGAGCCAAGTCGATCCAAGGCGCGGCGCCGGAGGCGCCGCCGGCCTGGCGCAGTTGTTTGGCGAGGTCTTGCTCGCGTTGACTCAATTCGTCCAAGCGGCGCTGCCGTTGTTCGGTGAGGTCGTTGGTGGAGGGGGCCAGGGTCAGGCGGGCGAGTTCCTGCCGCGTCTGGAGCAGGCGTTGGCTGAGTTCGCGCAACTGTAGGTGGCGGCTGTCGCGGGTGAGCAAGGTGGCCTGGGCCAGAATCTGCTGGGCCAAGCCTTTGCCATTGAGCAGCCAAGCGGCCGAACGCTCGGCCACATCCTGGTCGGCCGCGTGACGCAGGCCCAGCGACAGGGCTGCGTGCCAGGCATGCATTTCCACGAAACGGAGGATCACGCCTTGTTCCTTTTCCGCCAGTGCGGGCAGGAGTCGCGTAAGGGGGCGGAGGGAGACGCGGCGGGCGCGATCGGTGAGGGCGGTGGCCCGGGCCGTCTGGCCAGTGGCCTCGGACAGCGCGGCCAAGGCCTTGGTGCCCGCCGGGCAGCGGCTGACGGCGCTGTTCGACCGCGGCGGCTGGAGCGTGCGGCTGTTTGCCCGCTTGCAGGCGCTGGGTGTGGACCTCCTCACCTACCGCAAGGGCAAGCGCCGGCCGTTGCTGCGTGCACGGTTCACCGCTCACCGCGTGCACGAGGACGGCCAGGAGAAGACCTACTGGTTGTACGATCAGCCGCGGGTTCGCGTGGGCCGGCTGCGGCCGCACCGGCGCCGGCGTCCGGCCGGGGAGCCGGAGTATCTGTGGCTGCGGCAGATCACGGTGCTGCGTGACGATGGCCGGCAGACGGTGATCGTGACCAACCGTACCGACCTGACGGCCGTGGAGGTGGTCCGGCGTCTGTTTCGGCGTTGGCGACAAGAGAACTACTTCACGTACATGGAGGCGGAGTTCGCCCTGGACGCCCTGGTGGAATACGGCGTGGAGGACGTGTCGGAGACGGCCACCCGTCCCAATCCGGAACGCAAGAAGCTGGCCAAAGAACGGCAGCAAGCCAAAGCGGAAGTGCTACGGCTGCGCGCGGAGTTGGGGGCGGAGGCGGCCGCGAACGAGGAGCAGCGGCGGCCGACCATGCGTGGCTTCAAGGTGGCGCAGGCGCCTTTGCGGCAGCGCCTGGAGCAAGCCGAGTTACGGGAGCAGGCCTTGGCAGAGCAACTGCGGCAACTGCCGCAGCGGGTGCCGGCCCAAGGTTTGAAGACGCTGAAGAAGGAAAAAAACTAATTGTGGATGCGATCAAGATCATCGCCTATCAATGTGAGACCGCATTGCTGGATCGGTTGCGTAAGCACTATGCCCGCGCCGACGACGAAGGCCGGACGTTGTTACAAGCGGCCTTCCAGGCGAGTGCCAGTCTGGAAGTAACAGAGACGGAACTAAAGATAACGATCGCGGCTCAGTCGTCGCCGCATCGTAGTGCAGCGTTGGCAAAGTTATGTCGTGAATTGGATGCGGAGGTAGTTTACTACCCCGGAAGTAGCTTGCGTGTCCGTCTGGCCGTCGCGGGCCAGGAACCGCTCACCGCGTGAGGGGCCTATGTCAGGAGGTCTGAAAGTAGGGTCAGGTCGTGCCATGGGAATCCTCCTCGGTGTCGTGGCAAAAGCGGTCGTACAGGGCTGGGTCGGCGGCTTCCAGCTCGATGTCGTCGATCAGTTCGCGGCGTTGGGGAGAGGGCAGCGTCGGCGTGGGGAGTTGTCGGCGGCGGCGTTCCGCCAGCAGCATATTTTCCACACAAGCGGCATCATAAGTTGCTAATTCCAAGGCGCGGGCGATGGCGGCCAGCACCTCGGTTCGCCCGTAGAGTTGAGCCAGGTTTAGCAAGCGGCGCACAGGAACGCTGGTCTTGACCGGACGGCTGTTCAAGTGCAGGTGAAACGCGCGCGCCTCCGGCCCCCAGGAGTCGAACTCTTGCGCCAGCGCCTGCTGCTGCGGGCGCTGGCAGAGGGTGAGCGCTGCCAGGCGGTGCTCCGGTAGCACGAGCAACTGGCCGCATTCGTAACTGCGGACGTGTTGCGCCACCACTTGGCCTTCGTGCAGCAGGCGCAACTCATCCCGGTTGGCGCGCAGGGTGATGGGTCGGCGGACGAACTGCGGCGGCACGGAATAGCGATTACCATCGAAGGCGATGCGTGCATGCGGGCTGACGACTGCTGGCACGACTTCGTCGGTGTCGAAGGGGATGGCAGGCAGCGGCCGCAGCAGGGCCCGCTCCTGCTGGAAACGATCGATGGGCCGCTCGTGGGTGGTCTCGTGTTTCCGCAGGTTGGCCACCTGATCGCGCCAGTAGGGCGCCAGGGCCAGGTCGTCCTCGAAGCGAAGCAGTTCGTCGGCCCGGCCCGTCAAGGCGTTGTGCTTCGACTCGATCTCCCACGACAAGCTGCTGGCCTGCGTGCGGATGCGGATTGCAGACCGTTCGGTGCTGCAGCTGCTCCGCCTGTGGCTGGAGGCGCCCGTGGTCGAGCGTACCGAGGACGATCAAACCAAGGTCAGCCGACCGCGGCAGGGGACGCCCCAAGGTGGGGTGATTTCGCCTCTGCTGGCGAACCTGTATCTGCACTGGTTCGACAAGCGTTTCCATGCGTCGGATGGCCCGGCCCACGGGACCCCGGCGCGCCTGGTGCGGTATGCGGACGATCTCGTTGTCCTGGCCCGCTCCCAGGACCCGCAGTTGCTCGCACGGGTGGACGGGTTACTCGAAGAGTGGATGGGACTCACGATCAACCGTGACCAAACGCGGGTGGTCAACTTGAATGACCCCGGTACTCACCTGGACTTCCTGGGCTACACGTTCCGGTACGACCGCGACCGGTATGGCCGGGCGCAGCGTTATCTGCACGTGGGTCCGTCGGCCAAGGCCCTGAACCGCGAACGGGCCACGCTGCGGGCGATGACCAGCAGCCGTGTCGGCTGGAAGCCGATCCCAACGCTGATTCGGGACCTGAACCGACACTTGGCGGGCTGGGCGAACTACTTTGGTCAGGGTTACCCTCGGGAGGCGTTTCGGACGATCAACGAGTACGTGCGTAGTCGCTTGATCCGACACCTCCGCCGGAGGAGTCAACGGGCCTTCCATCCCCCGGAAGGGCAGAGCTGGTATCACCACTTAGCCCGTTTGGGCTTGGTGGGGATCTGAGTGCTCCTGCGGACTCCCTTGCGTATGCCTGCGGCAAAGGTATCTGGGAACGCCGGATGCGGGAAATCTGCACGTCCGGTGTGAGGAGGGGGGGAGCGGGCCGGCCGGCAGGGCATGCGGCTCTTGAGCCACAGACGGGGAAACCCCGACACGGACGTATGCCGAAGCCTACACCTGCTTGCCAGCTCCCCTACTCTACCCGACCCAATGCGTTGCTGGGGCCCCGGAGCGGGTTCGGAACGCAATCCATCCAGGCCCTGCTATCGGTTCTGGGGTAAACGGTCCGGGTCCCGCCCTTCCCTGGGGAAGGGAAGAGCCGACACGCGCTACCGGATCAGGAATCAGAAGGAATCACACGGCAGCCCAGCCGCCATCGGCGGCGGCCGGGCCTTGGTCGTGCATCCCTATTGTTTCCCGATCAGGCTCATCACCTGCACGTAGGCTTGCCGGTAGGTGAGATCCGCTTTTACGGCCTCCACTTCCGACAGCGCGCGGTCTTTCGACGCCTTTAACAGGGCCGCCAGGGCCGTGGGGTTGCTCATAGCTTCCGGAGTGGTCGCTTTCTTTTCGGCCTCCTTCCGCAACTCCACCAGGGTCAGGGCGGTCTGGAGAGCTTGCTGGTTCTCTCCCACTTCCCGAAATGCTTTCAGTGCTCTCAGCCGAACGTCGTCCTGGGTCTGCTGGAGTTTCAACGTCGCCATGCCGATCAGGTTCTGGCGCTCGTGGATGACATTACGGCGTTTGCCCCAATCGACGAACGTGTAGGTGCCCACGACACCGACGTAGCCGATATTCGGCTGGATGTAATCGGCCGCGCTCTGGTTCGTGTAGCCGCCCACCACGGCAATGCTCGGGACATAATCGAGCTTGCCCGCGGCAACGGCGGCCCGGGCTTTGCAGATGTTCTGCTCGGCTTCGCGGATCTCCGGACTGGCCGCCAGCGCGAGTCCGATCACCTCGTCGGCGCAGTGAAAAGGCAGTACCGGGAGCGGCGGCTCGACCAACTCCAGGGTCGTGCACAGGGGCAGGTCCAACAGCCCGTTCAATTGTTCCTGAACATCCGCGATCTGTTTGTCCACCTGCTGGAGCCCCTGCTGCGCTTCTACCAAAGCAGTCCGCGCTTCGAGTGCCTGCGTCTTGGCCAGCATTTCCGCCCCGCGAAGGCCTTCCTGGGCCCCGGCACGGATGCGTCGGGCAGCAAGCATGCCCCAGTACAGCTGCTCGACGCCGCTGGCGAGCTCACGGGCCCCCTTCTCCAACTGGGCCAGCGCGATCTGCTCGTCCGCCCGGGCAAGCTTGACGCCTTGACGGACCTTGAGCAGGTCCGTGAGGGGCTGGATCGCGACCAGGTTGGCAAACGAGCTATCCTGATTCAAGACGGCAGCATTGATGGTTGTGGAAGGGAATGTCAGGAGCGGTCTGCCCCGCGGTCCGCTGACTGTTCTTCCCTGGGTCGTCAACACTGTTCCCAGGTCGTCGTTGAAGTGGGCGTACATCACGGAGCCGATCACTTGCGGGAAGTAGTTCGCCTGGGCGGCCTTGATCGCAAAGGCCTTGCTTTCGGCGTTCAGGGCACCGAGATTTAGCAGCTTGTTGTTCGTGAGCGCCCGTTGTTTGGCTTCCTCGAGGGTGATGCGTACCGCGGCCGGCGGAGCATTTCCCGGGGAAGCGGGGTTCGCCGCTGTCTCCTGCGCGGCAACCGGGGACGCCGCAATCCCTGCCCCGCAAAGGGCGGTCAGAAACGCAGACAGGAGGATGCTCCTCTGTCTATTCATCATGGCTGCCAACCTCCGTGTGCTCTCGCCTCGATCCATCGTGAATCGGGGGAACGATCGGCCTATCCTCGCGCGTGCCCCCTTCGGCAGCGCGCGCTAAGCCCTAGCGCGTTGTATCGGCCGTGGTCAACTCGGGGCTTGAGGTGTTTCAGTGGATTGTCGCGAAAGAGAGGTTCGGTGGAAGAATGCACAATCTGCGGTACGAGATTGCTGGAAGGCAATTGCCCCACGCCGTTACATCGGAAGCGATGTCAGGTCAAGGCCTCCAGCAGCAAGGCGGCGTCTACGAGGTCCGGCGTGGTGAACCCTTCCGTGTAGGTGCCGTGCACCGCCGCGAGCGCGGCGCGGGCCTCGTCCCGGCGGCCCTGCTGGTGCCAGAGCCGCACGAGACTCATTGTGGCCCGCAGCTCCCAGGCCCTGCTCTGCTGGCCCCGGGCCGTCTCGATGGCCTGGCGGAAGCAGCCCTCGGCGCCAGTCACCTGGTCGGGCGATGCGGACAGCAGCAACTCACCTTGGAGGCGGCGCAGCTCGGCTTCTTGGAAGCGGTCGTCGTTCTTCTCCGCCAGGGCGAGGCCCTCTTCCAGTGCCTTGCTTGCCTCCTCGAACCGGCCGACTTTTGTGTAGGCTTCGCCCAGGATGCTGAGTTGGAACGGAAGGGTCAACGCGGCACCAGTAGCCCGGAAGGCATCGAGGCCCTTGAGGAGCAGGAGCAGCCCTTCCTCCGGCCGGCCTTCCAGGAGCATCGCGCCGCCCAGGAAGAACGTGCCGGTGGCGTGCCACAGCGCGAAACCCTGTTCGGTCGCGAGCGCGATCTCTTCCTCGGCGGCCGCACGAACCTCGGCCCCGAGCCGACACAGCTGGCACAGCCAGCCCGTGTGGTGCAGGGCGTAGGCCAGGCTGAACGGATGGGCGATCTCGCGGGCCAACAGACGCATCTCCTGATTGGTCTTCAGGGCCTGGTCCGGGGAGCCGAGGTGCCACAGGGACACCGCCAGGTTGCTGCGGTGGGTGATACCCGCATTATGGCTCGTGTGGGCGGCCCAAAACTTGGTGCGCTCCCGGTCGTCATACTTGGCTAACGCCATCGCAAAGCTGTCGTGGGCGCCGGCGAAATCCGCCCGATAGAGTTTCGTCTCACCCGACATGAATAACGCTTCCATCAGGATGCCGGGGTCGTTGAGCCGGCGCGCAAATTCCATCCCCTCGGCGGCCAGTTCCATACACAGCCGGAGATCACCACGTACCGTGTGCCACTCCCAGATGCCAAGAATGATCGCGAACAATTGCGGCGGTTGCCCGACTCGCTCGGACAGCTCGCGTGCCCGACGGAAGACCGGACCGGCCTCGGGCGCGGCATAGCCGCGTGACGCAAGGTACGCGGTGCCCAACGGAATCAGCAGCTCCAGTTCTCGGGCGTCCCGCTGCGGGGACTCGTCCAGCGTCTCGAGCAGCGCTCGCCCCCGGGCCAGGTGGCTGATCGCTTCGATCTCAGCCGACCGTTCTCGCGAGCGTAGCCCCGCCTTGAGCCAGTAGGCGATCGCCTTCTCGGCCAGGCCCGCCTCCGTGAAGTGGTGAGCGAGCAGCTCCGGCTGCGTCTCGACGGTCTGCGCGAACCGCGCTTCCAGCACCTCGGCGACCCGCCGGTGGAATTGTTGCCTTTTGCCCTTGATCAGCGCGTTGTACAACGCGTCCTCGAGAAGGGCGTGTTTGAAGATATAGGTGCAGCGCGGCGGCCGGCCCTTCGGGTACAGGATCTCCGCCTGCGTCAGCTTGGCCAACTCGTCCTGGAGAGCCGTCTCGTCCACGGTCGCGGCGGCCGCGAGCAGCTCGTAGCTGAACTCACGGCCCAACGTGGCGGCGAGCTGGGCCACGTCCCGGTCTCCCTCCAGACGATCCAGGCGAGCCATCACCAGGTCCTGGAGCGTGGCCGGGATCGCGCGCGCCAGCAGGGTCTGCGTGCCGCCTTCTCCCGCCGGGTCGAGCAGGCCCGACTCCTGCACCATCTTCGTGAATTCCTCGACGAACAGCGGCACTCCCCCCGTGCGGTCGTAGATCTGCCCGACCAGCGCCTCGGGCAGGGCGCCCCCCGTCTTCTTCCGCATCAGGTCGCCGACCTGGCGCCGCGTTAGGCGGTTCAAGGCCAGGCTGGTCTGGTGCGCGACCGCGGGCCAAGGTGTCTGGAACTCGGAGCGGAAGGTGAGCAAGGTTAGGATCCGGTCGTGCAAGCCCTCGGCGAGGAACTGCCCCAGGAACTCCAGCGTGGACGCGTCCACCCAGTGTAGGTCCTCGAGAATGAACAGGACCGGCCGCCGGTCGGAGTACGCGCGGAGCCACTCTCGCAGGGCCCCAAACGTTTCTTCTCTTTCTCGGACCGGGGACAGCCCGAGGGGAGGAAAGCAGTCGTCCGCAGGAACCGACAACAACGACGCGAACAGCGGCACGATGTCCGGCCGGGCCAGCTCGTATTCTCCCAGGTGGCGGACCAGCCGGTCGAACCGCGAGGCCGGCGCCTCGTCGCGCCCGAAGCCGAGGAACTGCTCGAAGAAGTCGCAGGCCGGGTACAAGCCGGTGTTCTGGAAGTGCGGCGAGCAGCGCCACTCGACGACGGGCGCATCCTGGCCGGGAGCGGAACGCGCCGCTTCGCCCGCCTGCTCTTGGACATGCTGCTTCAGCGTGTACACCAGGCGCGACTTGCCCAGGCCCGGCTCGCCGATGAGGAGGACCACTTGGCCCATGCCTTCCTGGGCCTGCTCCCAGCGGTCCTTCAGCAGGCTGATCTCGTGATCGCGACCGGTAAGCGGCGTGAGCCCGGCTGGCCCCACAGCCTCGAGGAGGCTGCGGGCCTCGCTGACTCCGTGCACCTGGAACAGTTCGACGGGTTGTGCCACCCCCTTGATCTTTCGACGACCGAGGCTGGCGCCTTGGAACTGGCCCCGGATCAACCGGTGGGTGGCCTCGCTGCAAATGATCTGGCCGGGCGCGGCGACGTCCTCCAGCCGGACCGCCACATT
>JBGQLF010000377.1:0-8164 GCA_041499985.1 Gemmataceae bacterium | reverse complement strand
GCAGCCGTATCTGGATTCCGACACGCTGCTGCAACTGGCGCGGGGGATCGATCGCCTCGATCGCCTGTGAAAAGTCGTTTACCCGCGAGCCTCGGGCGAGCGCGTTCTCCTCCGCGCTCGCCCGAGGCTCGCGGCTAAACGACTTTTCACTGGCGATCGAGGCTATCGATCCAACGCGCCAGTTCCAGCAGCGTGTCGGAATCCAGATACTGATGCCCCCGATCGGGCACTTCGCGATAGGTCACCGGGAACTTGTGCTCCGCCAGCTTCGTCTGGCTGTCCCCGATCGCCGGCAGGAGCGGATCCTTGTTCCCGGCGACGATGAAGAACGCCAGCCTCTGGTTCGCGAGGTTGTCTTTAGGCTGATTGGACAGCACGGCTCCGGTTGTAGCCACGCCGCGGATCAGGTCGCGGGCGTTCAACCCAAGATAGAAGGCGAGTTGCCCGCCGACGCCCATGCCGTGGGCAATGATCCGCTGGCGGTCGATGGTGTACTCGTTCAACAGCTCGCGGACCAGTTGCGTGATCGTGTCGGTTTCGCTGGCCAGCCAGCCATTCTCGTTCTCCGCCTTGGGTCCGAGCAGAATGACATGCTGCTCGCTGCACACATCTTGCCAGAGTTCCACCAGGGCTTCCGTATCCCGGTCCTTGCCCTTCCCGGCCGGGTGCAGCCAGATTACCAGGGCATAGGCGATATTCGGATCGTAATCTTCGGGTACGTACACCCAGTACTCATGCTCCTTGGTGGCATTGGAGCGCTGGAGAAGACCCGTCTCGGGTTTTTTCTCCTCTTTTTTTTCCTCCTTTTTGTCGTCTTCCTTCTTTTCTTCTTTCTTGCCGTCTTCCTTTTTCTCAGCCGCTTTGAGTTTGGACTCCTCGCTCTTGCGCGGCTCCAGCGCCTTCTTCCGTGTTGCCGGTTCCGGCAGCTGGGCCGGTACGCCCTCGGGCATGGTGCCGAGCGTCGCCTTCACCGTCTCGGTTTTCTTATCTTCCTTCCGCAGGACTTCGAGTTTGATTTCCATCCCATGCAGCGCCCGGTTCAAGAGGTCGGTCAGCTGATCACGGCCGGAGAAGGATTCCAGCTCCATGTCGCCCACAGCGAGGCGCAGAATCCGATCGCCCACCTTGAGTCCGGCCGCCTCGGCTGGACTTTTCGGGTAGACATAGCGAATTTCCTCGCCTGGCTCCGGATCATCGCGCAGCGGCAGGATCCCCAGAAAAGCGTGCACGTGGCTGGAGACCGAACCCGCCAGCTTCAGATTGGGGAAACTGATTTCTTCCGCGCCGCGCTTCACCTTCAGCGCCACCGAGTCGCCTTCATACTTGGGCCCCAAGACGTGCCGCATCTGGGCCTCGCTGAGCACCGGATGGCCATCGATCTGGACGACGACATCGCCCTGCTTGAGCCCTGCCCGGGCGGCGGTTGAATCGGCTAAGACACTGGCGACCTCCGGTGTCGCGCCGTGCATGTCGTCGCTCTTGAGCAGAATGCCCAGCTGCCCCTTCCGCAGGTCTTTGCCGGTCTGCAAGCGCGGCAAGACGGCGTTGATGTCCTCCAGGGGAATGGCAAAGCCGATGCCCGAGTCATACCACTCGATACCCGCGGTCTCCCCTTCGCCCCGCGGCGAGGCGGGCACCAGCACACCGAGGACTCGGCCCTGGAGATCCACCAGCGGCCCGCCATAGTTGACGGGCGAGACTTTGGCGTCGGTCTGAATGGCCTTGCCCCAAATCCTGCCCAGGGCGCTGATGATGCCCACACTGACCGACGGAATCGTCTCCGGTTGCGACCAGGTCCGTCCCAGCGCCAGGGCCGTCTGACCGACCCGGAAGTCGCGCTTGGGCGCCGTCTTTGGCACGGGGAGTCCCGCGGCGTCGATTTTCAAGAGCGTCAGCATGCGCGTCTGATCCGTGGCCACGACCTTGGCCACAAAGCGGTCCTTCTGGCCGGGTATGGTCACGAAAATGGCTGCCGGCTTGTTGGCGAAATTGAAAGCACTGGTGAGGACGTAACCATCTGCGGCCACGATCAGCCCTGTGGTTGGTCCTGTCCCCTTGCGGATGACAGGCGTCCGCGGACCGGCCGAGAGGATGTCCGTGCCGCCCGAGGTCTCGATCTGCACCATGCTCGGCGCGATCTTGAGAACCGCCGTCTTGATCGCCTGTTCCTGGAGGCTATCGAGATCATCGCTTGTCTGCTGGGCCGCCACGGGGAGCGCCGAGGCTCCCAGCCACGCCAATATTAGCCCGGCAACAAGGAGACGCGTCCCGGTGGGCTCGCTTCTGAGCCCGACGCGCCAGCGAGGGACGACGTCGTCCCTCGCTGGCGCGTCGGGCTCAGAAGCGTTTCTTGGTTGCCGGGTTAATACGAGCATCCTGAAGTGCAAGGTTGGCGCCCCCATCGAATCAGCCCTCATAAACCATCAATTCCCTGTCATCGGGTCACGGTTTCTTCGGTATTTTGGCAAGGGGCGGATCGAGTTTGAGATCCACACTCACCAGCTTGTCGCCGCGCCGGACCTCCAGCTTGAGCACCGTACCGGGACGGGTTTTGTCCACGATGTCGCGAAATTCCTTGATGCTGACGATGCGCTCGCCATCGATATACACGATCAAGTCATCCGGCTTGAGTCCCGCTCGGGCGGCCGGCGAGCCGGGCTGGACCTCCTCCACGAAGGGTGGTGTCCGTTCCACCACGTTGGGGACCAGCACGATGCCATGGCGACCGCCCGGCCCCTCGCGCGATTTGTCGCGCACGATCGGCTTGTATTCGCCGCGCTTCGCCTTGTCGATGAAGTCGAGCAGGTTCAACGGCGTCACCTGGTCACCCTGCCGAACCTCGACCTTGGCCTGAAGGGGGGTCGCGTAATTGATCCAGGTGTCGGTCAGGGTGTTTTGCAGCTCCTTGCCGATGATGCCCAGCAGCTCGCCTTTGCGCGTCGTGATGACGCCGCCACCCGCTCCTGGATTGTTCGTAATCGCGTCCAGGACGTAGACATCACCCGTGTAGGGTGCCTCGAAGATGCCGCGGCGCCCGTGCAGCTTCGAGTAGGCGGCGATGACGCCTTGCTGTACCGACACGGGTTCGTCTCGCGTGGCGATCTGGAACACATTGCTGTGGGCCAGGATCTGCGTGCCCGGCTCGGTCAGGGGTTTCTGACTCGCTGTCGAAAGATCGAAATAGGGCAGATCCTCGGCCTTCTCGATCTTGAGCAAGGCCATGTCGAGCTCCGGCTCCACCACGACGACCTTGGCCAGCATCCGGCGGCCATCGTACAGATGAACCAGAAGTTGCTGCGTGTCGAGCAGCGGACTCGCCACCGTGAGTACGTGGCCCTCCGGCGAGATCACCGCCCCGGTGCCATAGGAAGCCAGGCCGCGGAAACCGCCCGAACCATAGAGCTTGACGACGCGTTGATTGACCCGGTCGATGACCTCGGCCAGGGACGCGGCGTTTATGGGCTGTGCCCTGGCGGCGCCCCCCTCCAACGACCACGCCAGCACAGCCGTGGCCACGCAACCGAATGCGCGCACCCAATTCATGCGCATCTCCTTCATGGTACCGTCTCTTTACCCGCAGCGAACTGATAGCGCCGGATGAGAAAGGTGCCGAAATACCCATTGCCGTACCGCACATCCAGGCGGTGCGGCAGCAAGCGCCCGTCTACCTTGCGGTAGTCCGAAAGGTAGACCTCGCAGGGATCCTCCTCCTTGTCGATCGTGACCTCGAAGCCAAGCAGGGTCTGATCCTTCTGCGAGAAATACCACCTCACCGGGATGGCCGCATGCTCCGTGCGCAGCACGTCGGCATCGACGCGCAAGTTGGCCAGGTTCTGCGGTGTCTGGCCGTCCGGGAGGGGAGGGTAAAACGGTTCCTGGCCGCCGTGGCTGAAGGTGCCCTCGAAGCCCTTGGCGCCGAGCGTCAGCAGGCGGCGGTACTGGTACAGGGCCATCGCCAGGCCGCCGCTGCCCGGCGGGTCTTTAAGGTTGCGCACGTTCTGCTCCGACTGAAGCGGGTCGAGTTCGTACTTGACGCCTCCCAGCATCAGTCGGGTCAGCGTGTGGCTGGTCTTGCCTTCCTTGTCCGGCTCTTCGCTAATGAGGATCTTCGCCTCCAACTTGGTCTGCTTGGTCTGTAGGTCCGCCTCCACAGTCCAGGTGCCCGTGACGGTATCGAACTGGCCATGCTTGCGGAAGCTCTCCAGCAAACGATCGCGTTCGAGACGGTTGAAGTAATAGTTGGCGAATCCGGCCTTCGGCTCGTACAGCTTCGACGCGGGCGACTCCTTGTCCTCCGCTGGCTTCGGCCGGCGGGTCGGCGCGGGTGGCTGCGACCTGGGCCTGGCCCTGCCTTCCTCGATCTCCTGCCGTTGAACCCCCATCAGGCGCACGAGGATTTCGTGTTTCGTGTTGTCGCGGCGATAAACCAGCGGCACGCGCCAGCCCTTGGGAAACAGCCCCAGCACATTCTTGAACTGATTGACGCTCGACATCGGCCGGCCAACGAAAGAAACCAGTTCGTCGTTGATCTCCAGGCCGCGTCGGTGGGCGTCGGAGTCTTCCAGCAGCGACGTGACCACCATACGACCGCCGCTTTCTTCCTCCTTGATCAGGGCGCCCAGCGTGGCGTGGTCCGTCTCCATGCCGGCCCGGAGCTGGCCCAGGAAGTTCTTGATCTGGTTGATCGAAATGGCGTAGCCGACTCCCGAGTTCACTCGGCCGCGCTTCTCGAAGGACCCGCGCCCGTTGATGCCGATCAGCTCGCCGTCGAGGTTGAACAGAGGTCCGCCGCTATTGCCGGGATTGATCGACGTATCGATCTGGATGCAGTCCGTGTATTCGAGCAGCACGCCCGAAGGATACTGGTAGCGGTGAACCCCACTGATCAGGCCAAAGGTGACGGTCGGCGTGAAGTCGGTCGCCAGCAGGAACGGATTGCCGATCGCCAGCGACCAATCGCCGGCCTTGACTTTGTCGCTGTCGGCCAGGACCGCGCAGGGGAACTCGTCGCCCTCTTTCTTCGGCAGCAGCTTGATCAGTGCGACATCGCCGACTTTGTCCAGGCCCACCAACACGGCATCGTAAAGAACGCCGTTGGGTAAGCCACATTGCATCACAGGGCCCGAACCCTGGACGACGTGGAAATTGGTCAGAGCATAGCCATCTTTGCTGATCAACACTCCGGAGCCGCCTCCCTGACTGCCGCGCTCGAAAATGGCGACGACGGAAGGCGTGACTTTCTGGATGACGGCAACCCGCTGGATCTCGGCCTGGCGAACGCGGGGATCGAGGTCTTGAGCCTGAATGGATCGGCTCAGGAACACCCCAGCGAGTAGGAGGCCGGCCGACAGAAAGGAGACGAGCAATGCCAGACGCCGATGACGAGAATGGTCCATGCCAAGTCCTTTCACAACGCCCCGAATCATTTGCTCACCTTGGCGTCGGCGAAGTCCACGCGATGGCCGTAGGGCAGAATTCCCTCGCAGCCCACGATCAGGCGGAGCTGCTTCACGCCGCGGACATCCACAGCTAGCAGCTGGGGCTTGTCCTTGCGATGAACCTCGCCGGAGAACAGGTCGCGGCCATCGCCCTCCACGCGAACGAGGACGTGGCTGGGCGTGGTCACCGCATCATCGACGCCGAGGATCGACTTGAATTCTTTGTATTTGCCGTCCAGGTCGTACACCAACTCCGTGGACGCATGTAGTTCGAGGCCCTTGGCGAAGACCTGGCCGGCGAGGCGCAGCGGGCTCTTGTCCAGGGTCTTGTCGCGCCCATAATCGTCGATGCTCTGCAATTTCCAGAGATTCTTGCTCTTGATGGGTTCCAGATCGGAGAGGTAGGCGAGCTTGTCGTTGCCGAAGTCGAGCCGCCCGATCAAGGCTTTGGGATAACTGAGCTTGGCACCCGCGACGGTGAGCAGCGCGAAGCCGGATTCGTCCAGGGTCACCTGGTGCACGACGAGGATATTGTGCTGCGTATCGTACACCTTGCACAAGGCGGCCGGGGCATCGGGGTTGGGTTTGCGGACGAAGATCATGCCGTGGATGTTGGTCAGGTCCAGAGTGATTTTGCGCTTGGGACTGGCGAGCTCGAAGTCGATCTGATTGCCTTTCTCGGTGCCATCTCCGAAAGTTCCCAGCAACGGGTTGACGACGCCTTGCCGTTTGATGGCCAACACATCTTGCTTGCCGCGCTTGGCCAAGAACTTGTCCTGCCATTCCTGCCGATTGACGGCATCCTGAGCCTCACTCAGGATGTAGAGAATTACCGCCAGGGGCACCTCGATCCGGTGGTTCGAGCCGGCCAGGGACAGCTCGGCGCGTTTGCCTTTGATGGCCACCTGGCTACAGTGCAGCAGCGTGCCGTCGGTCAGCTCCACATCCGTGTACTTGAGGCTGGCGGGCAGAGCTGGAACCGGCTGAAGCTCGATGCTGAGGACCGCGTGCAGGGGTTCCGTGATGAGATTGCTCTTGGCGTCCTGCCAGTGCAATTCCTTGTCCGTCAGGCGCACCAACTCGCCCGGATAGCTGCTGCCCTTGAGCAAGCGCACTTCGCCGCCCAAGCCGGCGGAGGCGCCCAGGAGGATCAGCAGAAGTGCACGCAGAACTGGCATAGGCACAATCCAGGGACCTGTTGTCCAATCGTGGCCACAAGCGTCCTCGCTTGTGGGCCGCTCAGAGCCACAAGCGAGGACGCTTGTGGCTACGATAAGCAACCTGTGATGTGTTCCCACCGTAGCAACCTTCGCAAGCGAAGACGGAAAACAGGGGGCTGTGGCAGCGCGCACGGGCGAGCAGCCACAGCCCAACTCATACCAACCAGACGATAGGTTTACGGTCGACTGGATTCACTCTGCGCCAGTTTCCGGAAATACGACTCGATGACATCGCGATACTTCGCGGGCATATCGCGGGTCAGCTCTTGCATCGCCTCGGCCTGTTTCTTCGGGGGCAATGCACCCCATTGCTTGGCCAGGCCCTCCAGCTTTTTCGGGTCGATGTTGCCGGGGCCACTGTTGGTGCCGCCGATACTATCGCGCTGGGGATTGTTCGGCTGATTGGTGTTGCCCGGTTGCCCGTTGGGATTGCTGCCGCTGGGGCACGCTCCGCCGTTGGCTTGGGAGCTATTCTTCGCTTGATTCTCCATCTGCTTGATGAGTTCGTCCAGCCGCGCGACGACCTCCTTCTGCATCTTCTGCGTCTGCGGGCCGCCGCGGGACAACTCCAGACGCCGCTCGATGTTATCCATCTTGCGTGCGATCCAGCCGAGGTCTTTTTCCTGCCACGTCTGCATGTCGACATGCATCAGCGTGGCTACCATCTTGTAGCGCTCGGGAGCATCCGGCACCTCATCCAGAAGCCGGGCGATCGTGCGATTGGCCTCGGCCTTGAGGATCATCCCGTGCTCAGCCACCGCCTTGTGGAAGAAGTAGGCCGCCGGGTCTACCACATGCTCGGCCCGGACCGCCTTCAGCGCCTCAAGAGATTCTTCATAGATGCGGCGATTGGAGAGCGCCTTGGCATAAGCAAGAGCCAGGTTCGTTCGGTAAAACGTCGGCCGTTTCGTATCGCGCAAGACGGCCGGCCGTTCTGTGGGGGCTGGCTTGGTAACATCGCGAGCGTCTTCGAGGATTTGTTTCGCGTCGGCATCCCCGAGGGCGAGCGTGTCCGCCACCCTGTCAAGCAGCGGCCGATCGTCCGAGGTCCAGATGGCTTCGAACGCCTGCTGCATCGCTTCGTCGGTCTTGCCAACACTCCGCAGCCAGGTCAGTGCCTGAGTGCGAGCATCTTCCAAGCTCGGCGCCTGGATGGAGCCGAAGGAAAGGGGTTCGCGAGGGGCTTTCTTCGGGGCCTGGGCCAGCGCCGGACCTCCGAACAGGAGGGGGCAGGCTACGGCCAAGGCCACAAACCATTTGCTTCCGCTCACTTGTTTTTCCCCCTTGCGATGTTATTGGTGACCTCGAAGATCTTCTGTTGACGCACCGCCAAGTCGATCAGCTCTTTCTGAATCTCCAGCGCTTGCGCCTGTTCGCCCTGGTACCCCTTCGCGTACTGGAGCGTACGATTGTTCACACGCAGCTGCATCGACCGAATGATTCGCAGCTCCGCCAGCATATCGATCAAGCTGCGATTCTGGTTCGCATTGTTTCGTTGCTGCTGTT
>JBGQLF010000376.1:0-8169 GCA_041499985.1 Gemmataceae bacterium | reverse complement strand
GTTTCGTGCCCAGACGAAGTCGACGCGCCTGCGCAGCGCCCTGGAGAGGTTTCAACAGAAGGTGGCGACGCGGTACACCGAAGGCACGTTGCACCGTCTCCTCGATAGTCCCGACAACCGGGCCCGCCGGGCCACCGTCCTGGCCCTGGGCTTGCTGGGCAGCATGGAACACTCCAACGTAGCGGTGGCCACCATGCTTCACGACGAGGACCGAACCGTCCGCCAGCTGGCCGAGGATGCCCTGTGGGCGCTCTGGTTCCGGGGGGACGCAGCGGAAAATGGCGCCCAGCTGCGCCGCCTGATCGCCGTGTCGGATGTGGCGCAGCGGCGTGAAGGCCTCGATGCCCTCCTGGCTCAGGCGCCCCAGTACGCGGAAGCGTACAACCAGCGGGCGATCCTTTACTGGGGGCAGGGCGAGTGGCACAAGTCGATTGCCGACTGTGAAAAGGTGCTCCAGCTCAATCCGCACCACTTTGGCGCCTATAGCGGCATGGGCCAATGTTACCTCCAACTGGGCAAACCGCGTGCGGCACTGCGCGCCTTCCGCAATGCCTTTCGCATCCATCCGACCCTGAAAGGCATGGAACAAACGATTCGCTCCCTGGAAAGCACCCTGGGTGAAGAGGGCAGGCGCGACGATAAGAAGTAGAACCCGGCCTTCAAGGGCAAGCGTTCCGCTCACCAAACTCGATCGTCCGCTCAACCGCGTACCAGACGATCGCACCCTTCACCAGCTCGACGCGCACTTCATGAGGTCGCGCCGATCCGTCGCCGGCAGCTTGCCCGTGGTCGGCATGGGCAGCGCTCTCGGCCACGACGTGGAACGGTTGGCCGGCCGACGCCGCTGCCAACGTGGTATACAGCACGGTCGCGTTGTCGAGGAGCACGTACAGTTCCAGAGGCCCCTCACTGGAACCAACGACTTCGCCGGCGACGTGCAAGTCGACGGCATCGGCTGCGAATGCGGCCCAGCAGCGGACGGCACGGAGAAACGCTGGGCAGCGCACTTCCAGGGCCACTTCACCCCAGAGACCGCCATTCTCCGTGGAGGCTTCCACCTCCACGGTCAATTGGTTGCGTTCGTGGAGCAGGCTGGTCACCTCGAACTCGAACGCTTCAGGTCCTTCGTGCCGTCCCAGAAACTGGCCATTGAGCCAAACCTCAGCCAGCGTTTCCGCGCCGGCGAACGTCAGCCAGAGGCGCTCGTGGGGATCCACCTGGCGGGGATAACCGAAGCGGCGGCGCAAGCGCGCCCGGCCGGCGAAAGCGGTCCAGCCGCCTTCGTTCCAGCGACACGGCAGCGTCATCCGGCAGGGCGGCGGCAGGGAATCGGTGCGCATCTCACGGCAACCGCCGGCATCCCGCACGAGACGGGCCAGCGGTTCGCATTCCCAGGGGCCGCGCAGGCGAATGCGGTGGGGATACATGCCTCAGCCTCCATCCGAAACGAGGAACGATGAATGATGAATGATGAACACCAAGTATGGCTCACAGTGTGTTCTACATTGTTCATCATTCATCGTTCATCGTTCCTCGTTTTTTCTGGTCAGTTGCCGCAGCAAGTGCGAGTAGTCGGCATAGGGGGTGCGGTCGGGAGGCCCCTGCGCATGCAGATAGCTGCTGTAGGCCAGCGCGGAGCGTAGGGCCACGATGCTACTGGACACGGTGCCGCTCTGTTCGCCGTGGAGGCACATGGGCGGGGCACCGTTGCCGGTCTGGGCGCACAGCTCAGTGAGCGCGGCCACACATTGATCGGCGGTCGCATAGGGGCGCTCGCTGAGCCAGCCAAGAGCATGGCCGACGCGGCGGTCGCTGGCATCGTTGACATCGCGTGCAGCCAGCACGTGCAGGCCGGGCGGTAGGGGCCGGATCCGCAGCCAATCGCCGGCGTGTAGCACCAGAGCGCCGGCCGCGTCCGCACAGAGGATGTTGCAACCGGCGTAGTGGTTTTGGCCCAGCTCACGCGCGGCCAGGTCCGAGGCGACGGCGGCACTGGGACAGGCGAGGAGGTCGCGCGCCAGCAGACCGCGGCTGCGCGGCTGGGGAGGCGGCTGGGACTTGGATCGGTTGGTGACGGCCACGAGTACGCCATGTTCATTGACGCCGAACCAGGTGCCTCCCGCTTGTGGATCCGTGCCCGCCACGGCTCGGCACAGGCCCTCGAGGATGCGTGGCGGCTCGCCGCCCCGGCTGTAGAATTCCTCGCGATTGGCGCCGGCTACCACAGGCGCATCTTCCACCACGCGGTAGAACAAGGCCAAGAGACACATGTTCTTAGTCCTTCAGTGAATGTCCGTGGTCAACCGATTAGGCGTATTGTACAGTGATCCCAATCCAGTTACCTCCCATGATTTACCGACCAGGGATGCCAGCATGCCGACGACCAAGCTGCGTTGGGGAGTTTTGGGCGTGGCCAAGATCAACGAGCGCCTTTTGCCAGGCTTCGCTCGAGCGGCCAACGCGGACTTGCGGGCCATCGCCAGCCGTTCTCTCGACCGTGCCCAAGAGGCGGCCGCCGTGGCCGGCATTCCCACAGCTTACGGCAGCTACGAAGCGCTGCTCGACGATCCGGCCATCGACGCGGTCTACATCCCGCTGCCCAATACGCTGCACGCCGAGTGGACGCTGAAGTCGGCCGAGCGGGGTAAGCACATTTTGTGCGAGAAGCCGCTGGGCATCACCGCGACCGAGGCGCAGCGGATCGTCGATTTTTGTCGGGGCAGGGGAGTGCAGTTGATGGACGGCTTCATGTGGCCGCACCATCCACGCACGGCTCGGCTGCGGCAACTGCTCGACAGTGGCAGTATCGGCGAGATCCGGCGCGTGGCCAGTACCTTCACGTTTGCGCTGACTCCGTTCAGCGCGAGCAACATTCGCTTGCAATCCAACCTGGGCGGCGGCAGTCTGCTCGACGTGGGTTGTTATCCGGTGTACGGCATTCGCTGGGCCTTTGGAGCGGAGCCGGTGCGCGCTTATGCCACGGCCGTGTATCAGCATGGCGTCGATGTCGAGATGAGCGGGTTGCTATGGCTGGCGGATGGACGGGCTGCGACGTTTGATTGCGGCTTTACCTTGCCACTACGTGGTTGGATGGAAATCACCGGGACGGAGGGCGTGGTGCGCGTGCCGGAGATGTGGCTGCCGCCGCGGTGGGCCAGCTTCACCATCGAGCGCGAAGCCAGGCCGCCGGAGAAGGTCGTCGTCCGGGGACGCGATCAGATCGTGCACATGATTGAGGACTTCGGCCGGGCCGTATTGCAGGGACAGCCCGTCAGCCCGCCGCCGGAGGAGGCGGTGCGCACGCTGCGCGTGCTCGATGCTCTGGGGCGGTCGGCGCGCAAGGGACAGGCTGTCGCGGTGAAGGGGTGATGGAGTACAATCAAGCAGCAAGAGCCAGGAAACCACTCTTCACCATCGGATTCGCCTGTCCGTGGGGTTGAGCCGGACATTCGGGCAAGGAAGGCAAGAGAGGGAAATACATGCTCATCGAAACCTGTAACCAGGTCTCCGCAGAAGATTTTCGCAAGGAACTGGACAAGTATGTGGCGGCTGCGCGAAAAGGCGGCGGCCCGATCGCCATCACCCAGGATTCGGAAGTAGTGGGCTTTTTCATCGCCGCGGATGAGTATGAAGCGATGTTTGGCGCAGCCGTCAAAAAGTTGCTGTCCGCGCGTGCTCGGGGCCCTACGGTGACGCACGAAGAAGCGCGCGCCCGCCTCCGTAAGGTTAGCCGCCCCAATTCACGGAAGCCATGAGCCCAGAGAAGCAGAAACCCATTCGCTGGCTTGAGGCGGCCGTAGAGGATCTGGCGGAGATCGTCGAGACGATTGCCCAGGAGGCTCCCCAAGCGGCGGAACAGCTTGCCGAGAGGATCCTTGCCAAGGTTGAGCTTCTGGAGGACTCACCCTACTTGGGTTCCGTCTGTCCTTACCACCGCAAAGCACGCCAGATGGTTCACGGTAGCTATCTCATCTATTACACCGTGCACCGGAAGGAAGTCGTGGTGCGAGCGGTGGTGCACGGGGCGAGGCTCTTTCGTTCCCATTGGTTGCGACGCGAAGACTGATGGAGAAATGGAGACAACACCATGTATGAACGCTTCACGGACCGGGCCCGCAAGGTGATGCAACTGGCCAACCAGGAGGCGCAGCGGCTCAACCACGAGTACATCGGCACCGAGCATATCTTGCTCGGCCTGATCAAGGAAGGCTCCGGCGTTGCGGCCAACGCGTTGAAGAATCTGGAAGTTGATCTACGCAAGATCTGCCTGGAGATCGAGAAGATTGTCCAGTCGGGACCTGATACGGTCACCATGAGCCAGTTGCCCCAGACCCCGCGAGCCAAGAAAGTCATTGAGTATGCCATCGAGGAGGCCCGCGCTCTCAACCATAACTACGTGGGCACGGAACACCTGCTGCTGGGCCTTCTGCGCGAGCAGGAGGGCGTGGCCGCCCAGGTCCTCATGAACCTCGGACTGAGGCTGGACGACGTGCGCGAGGAGGTTCAGAACATGCTGGGTCAAAACGTGGCCCAGGAGGAGAGCAGAGGAGGAGGGAGGACGTTTACCCAGACCAAAACGCCCGCCCTGAGCAGCTTTGGACTCGATCTCACTGAGCGGGCCACCTCCGGCAAGCTGGATCCAGTAATCGGCCGGGCCGACGAAATCGAGCGCATCCTCCTGGTCCTCGGCTGTCGCTCACGGAACAACCCGCTGCTCGTGGGCGAAGTGGGCGTCGGCAAGACGGCCCTGGTCGAAGGTCTGGCCCAGTTGGCGGTTACGGACTATGCCCCGGAAGTCCTGCGCGAGCGCCGCATTCTCATGCTGGACCCAGCGTGGCTCGTCAAGGGAATCACCGGAGCCGTGAACGAGATCCGCCGCGCCAAGAACGTTCTCTTGCTCCTGGATGATTTCCACCTGCTGGTCGGTCCGCGGAGCTCGACCTATGCCGGCCATGTGCTGAAGTCGGCTCTGGCATCTGGTGCCATCCAGTGCATCGGGGCCATCACGCCCGAGGCGTATCAGTCGTATGTGGCGAACGATGAAGTGCTCGGACGCTACTTCCAGCCGATTGTCGTGCAGCCGACGTCGAAGGAAGTGACGCTGGCTATCCTTCGCGGCGTCCGCCACTCCTATGAGACCCACCATCGGGTGTCGATCGGCGAGGATGCTCTGCATGCCGCCGTCGAGCTCGCGGACCGGCACCTTCCCAGCCACTGTTTTCCCGGCAAGGCGATCCGCCTGATCGATCAAGCCGGTGCCTTCCTGCGCCTCCACCATTGGAGTGAACTGGAGGACCAAATCGAGCAGCTCACCCGGGACAAGGAACAGGCTGTTGCCGATCAGCAATTCGATAAGGCCGCCGGCCTCCGCGGCCAAGCCGATCGGCTGAAAAAGGAGAAGGAAAGGCGAACCCGTGCCTGGCGTGAACAAGGTGAGCAGATCGTGGGCGTCGTCGATGCAAAGGTGGTTGCCGAGGTGGTGCGCAAGATGATGGGCGTGCCGCTGGAAGACCGGGGTTGAGGAGCCGGCATAAGCCGATTTTCCGGATCTTGTCGGCGCCTCAGGACCTTGCCTCTCCTCCACGGCCAGGCTGGGACGAGAAGGGGACCCAGGCTATAATAGGGGCGTTTCAGGAGCGTCATCTTGGGTGGGAAGCGTGCGGAGACAAACCTCTTACTATGAGAACCCGAAACGGAGGAAAACCATGAGTACAACCCTGCTCGAAACCCAGCAGGATGCCGACGAAAGGAGAGCGCCGCACACTCCCGAAGAGCTGCTGCAAATGGCCGACGGACACCGGTATGAGTTGATCGATGGGCAACTGGTGGAGCGCAACATGGGAGCCGAAGCGAGCGAAGTGGCCGCCAACGTCATCCGCCTGATCGGCCCCCATGCTCATATCCGTAAACTCGGCAAGGTCTTCGCCACGGACTGCGGCTACCAGATCTTCCCGGACGATCCCAAGCGTGTGCGTTACCCCGACGCGTCCTTCCTCGCCCGCAACCGGCTGCCCGAGGACAAGACGCCCAAAGGGCACCTGCGCATCGCTCCTGACCTGGCAGTCGAAGTCGTCTCGCCGAACGATACCGCCGAAGAGGTGGAAACGAAGCGCCTCGCTTTTCTCCGGGCCGGTACGCGGCTGCTGTGGGTGATCTATCCGGAGAGTCGTACGGTACATATCTATCGCCAGGCGGGCACTTCCACCTTGCTCACAGACGCCGACGAGCTGAGCGGCGAAGATGTGCTGCCGGGCTTCACCTGCCGCGTGGCTGAGCTGTTTGGCGACGACGGCCGAGACCAGAGATAACTGACTCGAGGCGATCCAGCTCGATGAAGACGTCCGCAGAAGGGAGCTTGCCCATGATCAATGGCATCGGCTTGGAACCCGCCGCCCTGGCGGCCCCCCCCGTGGCGACAAATGACAAGCTCTACGAAATCGTCAACGGCCAATGGATGGAGAAGCTGCCGATGAGTGCCTATGCGACTCGAATCGCTTTTCTCATCGCCCGCTATCTCGATAGTTTCGCCGAAACGCATCGGCTCGGACGTGCAGGAACGGAATATCTTTTCCTTCTCGATCCGGCAAGGAACTTGCAACGCCGTCCCGACGCCGCCTTCGTGTCCTACGAACGCTGGCCCGCAGATCGTCCGCTCCCGCACACCGATCCCTGGCCGGTGGTGCCGGAATTGGCGGTCGAAGTCATCAGCAAGCGTAATCCCGCGGAAGAGGTTTTGGACAAGCTCGAGGAGTATTTTCAGGCAGGCGTGCAGCTGGTTTGGGTTGTCTATCTCCGTCGGCAACAAGTCTACGTGTACGAGTCGCCCACACAAGTCCGTATCCTGACCGCTAGCGAGGAACTAGACGGCGGCAAGGCGCTGCCCGGTTTGCGGCTGCCGCTCGCAGCCTTTTTCGGTACGGCTCCGCAGCTCGCTTGAGTGGGAGAGGGAGGAATCCCGTGCTGGCTGCGTTCCAAAAGACGTGATGGATCGGCGGCAAACGGTATAATAGCGGTAGTATCCATCGAGAGCGTCAAGGAGTTCGTTATGACTCAAGCCACGAGCTTGCCTTCGCAGCAGACACCGACTACTCCCATAGGCGACGATGAGCTATACGAGGTCGTCAACGGCCGACGGATTATCGAG
The DNA here is from genome assembly GCA_041499985.1 of Gemmataceae bacterium. Classification (GTDB taxonomy): domain Bacteria; phylum Planctomycetota; class Planctomycetia; order Gemmatales; family Gemmataceae; genus JBGQLF01. The sequence goes on along the minus strand of JBGQLF010000376.1, from coordinate 1,025 downwards.
CCAGATGAACGGTCCCCTGATGAAGATACCCTGTATGAAATCGTTAATGGCCAACGTGTGGAGAAGCCGCCGATGGGGTTCTATGAGTGCCGGATTGCCGCACTGCTATGCTATTACCTGGAGCACTTTGCCCGCGCCCAGCAGCTGGGCAGGGCATGTGTCGAAGCCTTGTTTCGCTTGGTAAACGGCGGCGCCATCGAGCGGCGGCCCGACGTGGCCTTTGTTTCTTACCAGCGGTGGCCCAAAGCTCGGAAGATGCCGCGCGCCAAGGCTTGGGATGTCGTGCCCGACTTGGCCGTTGAAGTGATTAGCCGAACCAACTTTGCCGAAGATGTCTTGGTGAAGGTCCACGAATATTTGCGGGCCGGGGTCCAACGGGTTTGGGTCATTTACCCCGTACTCGGCCAAGTGCACGTGCACGAGTCACCCACAGCCATTCGGATCTATGATCGCCAAGGGGAGCTCGACGGCGGCTCCATCCTGCCCGGTTTCCGACTTCCCGTCGCGGCCCTGTTCGAGGACGAACTGGAACAAGAAGAAGCATCAGTGAGCGAATGATCGGCAGCGCTCACTCCGGCAGATACAGAATCCGCCCGCAGCTCTTGCACACCACAAACTGCCCCAAGATCAAATCATTGTAGTTCTGCGCCGTAATCCCCGTATAGCACGCCATGCAGGTGCGCTCATGGACCCCGGCCAGCGCATCCTCGCTACGTGCCGTCACCAGGCGAGCGTACTGGGGCCGAATATCCGGCGGTAGCGTCGTCTCGACTTCCTTGAGCGTTTGCAAGGCCTGGTTCAATTGCTCGGCCAGATTCGTCTGCCGGCTCTGGGAGGTCTTCTCGAACGCGGCGTATTCCTCCTTGGCCCGCTGCACGGTAGTTTCCACTTCGGGCAGCTGGGCCGTCCGCTCCTCGATCTCCATGAGCCCGTTGAGGATCTCGTCCTCCAGACGTTGACAGGCCTTCTTATCCTCCACGATTTCGGCTTGCAGGGCGTCGTATTCCTTCTTGGAAGCGGCTTCG
>JBGQLF010000375.1:0-8194 GCA_041499985.1 Gemmataceae bacterium | reverse complement strand
TACCTGGCACCTTGAAGCCGCCGCCGGGCCAGTCAAGGGGCAAGCGCCAGCGTGCCTTTGGCACCCCTTGACAGTCCCGGCTAGAGCGGCTTCGGGCGCGGTGCCGTAAGGCCACGATCGGCGGGGCCGCGAACAGAGAAGGAGAAAAGGATCATGACCGATACCGAGAACGCACAGAGAATGCTGCACACGACAGGACCGTGGCTACTGCAACCCAAGCCCGACACCTTTCACGGCAGGGGCTATCTCAGCATCCACAGCACTTCCAGGAGCATTGCCCGAGTAACCTGCTATGGCCTACGGGATCACGGCAATACCATTTACTCTCCGTCCGAGTACGCCGAGGCCCTGGCCAACGGCCACCTCATCGCCGCCGCCCCGGAGCTGCTGGCGGCTTTGGACTATCTGCTCGAACAGACCGTGGAGATGGACCTGGAATACGGCATCGCGCTGAGCGAGGGCGAGGATGATGCGAGAGCAAAAGCTCTTGCCGCCATCGCCAAAGCTACCGTGCAGGATGGAGAAGCCGCATGAGACGCCAGGCCGCATTCACACATGCACCCGGTCCGTGGCACATCGAGCCACTCCAGGCTGACCAGGGAGGAAGCATTGCCATCTGCAATCGGCAGCAGGGCATTCTCGCCGTCATCCCGCCGCTCAACGACGACGACGAGCCAGACGAAGCCACGGCGCAACGCGACCCGCACGACCAGGCAAACGCCCGCCTGATCGCCGCCGCCCCGAAGCTGCTGGAGGCGTTGCGCGAGCTGTTGGAGCATGTCGAATGGCGTCGCCGTCGCGTTGGTGAAGTCGCAGGACCGAACGATTGCACCCATCGAGCACACGCCGCCATCGCCGAGGCCACCGGCAAGGAAGGAGCCGGCCAATGAGCACACGAGCCGTTTATACCTTCCGCGACCAGGACAGCCAGCACGCGGTCTACAAGCACTATGACGGCTATCCCACCGAGGCCCTCGGTTTTATCGAAAACGCCCTGGCGCGCGCCTGGCCGCTGCCGCGCTTCGAGGCCGACGAGTTCGCCGCCGCCTTCGTGGCGGCCAACAAAACCAGCTCGGGCAACGTGTATCTGACGACCGGCCCCGAGAGACACGGCGACCTGGCCTATCGCTACGAAGTCACCTGCCGCGACGCGACGCTGCGCGTCGAGGTCTACGAACGCCTGCATCTTGCCCTGGTCGGCAGCTGGCAAAGCGAGTACCGCCTGCTGTTCGCCGGCACCCTCGCCGCTGCCCGGCGCTGGGCCGAACAGGAGGCCTCGCGCTACGGCTGACCGCCGCCCTTGCGCCGCGCCGCGCTATCCGCTATGGCTTGTCCGCCTCACGCCACCGATCACCGCTACCAGCCCGCGCCATGCCCAGCCCAGACGACGCCCACGACCACGCCGATCCGCCCGGACTGCCCGGCCGACGTCGGCATCAACCGGCCGCCATCGACCGGCTCAATGCCCTGATCGGTCTCATTGAAGACGCCTACGCCCAGCACGCCATTGACGATGCGGGCCGCAAAAAACTCTACGCTCCCTACCTGCGCCTGCGGCAACAGCACGGCCGCTCCGCCTTCCAGCTCGACGACCCCGTCGGCCTGATCGATCTCGCCGAGGCCAACCGCACCGTGCAACGCACCTTTCTCGAACTCGCCCCCGGGTTCGCCGCCCAGCTGCGCACGCTCGGCCCGCGCCCATCACGCTGAGCGCCCGCCTGGCTTCCCTTCCTGGAGGAAGAGCCGCGACGCTCTATTCGATCTTTTTGTTGATCTTGTCGTTACTCGGCGGCGTCTCCGGCCGCGCCGCCCCGGCGGACAGCGCCAGTCCGACGACCAACCCCGGCACGACCGAACGGCGAAACGGCGATTGACGCATACCTCAATCTCCTCCCGTTGAGCCACGGCTCCGATCGGGCGCCAGCGCCCCGGGGACAGGCCCGATCACTTCAGGGGAGAGTAATCGGTCGGGTTGAGGTAAACCGACTCGACCTTCTCGACCAGCACGCCGTTCTTCTCCGACGCCGCCCTGGCAGAATTCCAAACGGGATCGTCGCGAAACCCCTGCCAGCTCTTGTCGGCCGCCGCCTTGCTTGGGTAGGCCAGAATGTAGACGAGCTTTCGCTCGGCTTCCTTCGGATCGGTTGGGGTCCAGAAGCCGATGATGGTCATGCCGTGTTTTTCAAAGAGCTTGTTGGTGTGGTCGCGAAAGCGGCTGTGCAGGGCCTCCATCTTTCCCGAGTTGGCGTAATAGGTCCGCAGCTCGAACACGCGCTGGTCCACCTTTGTGGCCTCCTGGGGCCCCTTTTCGGCCCGCGCGGCGAAGGCGCCGACCGCCATCGACACGAGTCCCACCAGCACCAGGCCATTCCAGCTTTTCACGGGTGCGTTCCTCCCAGCTTGGGTCATCCGACTATTCATTTGAGAGTCGTCTGTTTCAACGGCCGACCGTGCCGCTTATTGTGCCAGCGATCAGGGCGAAGGCAAGCGTCAATCGGTCTTTCCCAGATGGACGCCACCTGTACCCTTCCTCATGGTTGCTTAGCGTAGGATTTTGAACATCCTCTGCGATGACCCCTATACCGGCTCGATGCACACAGCGTCGTCATTCCCAGGGTTATTGACCCTGCTGCTTACCGGCCGTGCCGTCATCGCTTCACTCGGGTAGGGCCGAAAAGTCCGCAGCAGAAACGCGTTCGACCGCACTCCGGGGGAGAACGGCCGCCCGCTGGTCGGCGCGCGGCCTACCGGAACTCTAGCTCATGCCGGGCATGAACGCGCAGCCCCCACTGCACGCTACGGCATCAGAAACCGCCCCAAACCCTCGCGCCGTGGGCAATGGGCGCGGCGGCACTAATCCAACAGCCTATTGCCTGCACCGATCCATGCCCTATAGAATGAGTGCCTCGCCCTTCATGCTGACCCCACGGAGTTGCCAAAACCCTCGCGTGAGTTTCGCGTAAAATGTGTCGTAAGTCGTTAAAACTTGCGCGATTTTGTGGACTTTGCCTCCAAACAGCGTTGCCGTAACCCGAAAAAGATTGCGACCTTATGGACAGACGGCCTAGGCGGCGTGTACAATATGTTAAGACGAAAGGCCGTCTATAAAGGCTGGATGTGGGTTCTCCCTCCGCCACACAAAAAACAAGGGGGTCCTTCCCAATGTCCGACATCTTTGACGAGATTGCTGCTTTGAAGGTTCGCACCAGCGCCACCATCCTGGCGCACTACTACCAAGAGGGCGAAATCCAGGAATTGGCCGACTTTACCGGCGACAGCCTCAAGCTGGCGCGGACGGCCACCAAGGTCCAGACCGGCACGATTGTCTTTTGCGGCGTGCATTTCATGGCTGAGACGGCCAAGATGCTCAACCCCGAAAAACGCGTGCTGCTCCCCGATCTCAGGGCCGGCTGTAGTCTGGCGGAGAGCTGTCCGGCGGAAAAGCTGGCCCGCTACCAGGAGATGCTCCGAATCAACGGCCGGCGCTTCCAGACGGTTACCTACATCAATAGCTCGGCGGCCGTGAAGGCGCTATCGGACTGGGTGGTAACCTCGGGCAATGCCGAGGAGATCATTCGCCGGGTGCCGTCCGACCATGAAATCCTCTTTGTGCCGGACCGCCATCTGGGGCAATACCTGGAAGAAGTGACCGGACGCAAGATGATCTTGTGGAACGGCGCGTGCATGGTGCACGAGGTTTTCAGCGTTCGCGATCTGTTGGTGCTGAAGCGCAAGCTGCCCGAGGCGATCACGATTGCCCACCCGGAGTGCCCAGCCAACATTCGCGAGCATAGCGAGTTTGTCGGCGGGACCGAGGCGATGCTCCGCTACGTCGGGGAGTTTTCCCGCCCGATGGACTTCCTGGTGGCAACGGAAGCGAACATGCTCTGGCAGCTCCAGAATAAGGTGCCGCAGCACCGCTATCACCCGGTACCGGGCATCACCTGCGCCTGCAACAAGTGTCCGCACATGGCCCGCAACACGCTCGAGAAGCTGCGCGACTGCCTGGCCAACGGCTCACCCGAAATCACCTGGCAACCGGAGTTCGAGCGGGCGCGGGAAGTGTTGCAGCGGAGCCTGCTGAATTGATACTTTCCACGGTTGTCTCTCAGGTCGACTGGCTTGTTGGAGCGCATGATGCCGCTAGTTCCACACCGTTTTCTCTTCCGCGTCAGCCATTCCTGCCGCTACGTCAAGGAGATCCCGCGCGAGGAAGATGACCGCCTCCTCGACTTGCCGGATACTTGCCGGATCGACAATTTCGCGGCTATGGACGATGGCCACAACTTCGCGGACGTGCGGCTAGCGTGGAGCGAATTTGGCCTCGCCGTGCAGGTGGAAGTCAGGGGGAAGGAACAGTTGCTACAAGGCAACGCTGGCCGGCTGCGTGGCTCCGATGGCCTGAGCCTCTGGCTGGACACGCGCGATGCCCGCACCAGTCATCGCGCCAGCCGTTACTGCCATCAATTCCATCTCTTGCCCACCGGCGGCGGACCGGAGAGCGACGAGCCGCTCTTCAGCCAGGTGAAGATCAACCGGGCCCTGCACGATGCGCCGCTGTGCACGCCCAGCGAAGTGCCGTTTCGTTGCACCCGAACGAAGTCCGGTTACATTCTGGAGGCGTTCTTGCCAGCCGCGGTGCTGCACGGCTTCGATCCCGAGCAGAATCCGCGTCTGGGATTCTATTATGCTGTCCGCGACGCGGAATTGGGCGAACAAGTCTTGAGCGTGGGTGCCGACTTTCCCTACTGGGAGGATCCCAGTCTGTGGAGTGTGCTCGAACTGAACCCATCGAGCGGCAAGGGAAAGTAGCGGCCGGTCATTTGGCCCCAACCGCCTGCAAGGCCGCACGTTTCTGTGCCAGGAGCGCCAGCAGATCTTTTTGCGGATCGGCAAACTTCTTGATCCCCTCCGCCATCAGGGTCGCTTCCAGCTTGTCCAGGTCCACGAACAGGTCGATGTCCGCCAGCACGTCCGTGGGGGGTAGCTGATCGATCTGGCGCGTAAAGACGCGGCCACTCGCCTGCACCAGTTCATTCGTGGCCGGAGGATTCGTTTCGATATCCGAGCCGGCAAAAGCGGCGACGTATTTGTCCGGCGGATCGGTCGCTTTCTTGGTCCCGGTGCTGGCGAAGATCATCTCTTGCTTGAGCGGCAAGTACCTGTCGCGCCAGTACGCCTGGTTCAGTTGCCAGATGCGCTTGGCGTTGACAATCCCAACCTGCCCCTGGGCCCGGGCCGCTAGCTGGGGCACGTGCTTTTCGGTATACACATCGAGCCGGCTAACGAAGATGCTGTACACCGATTTGAAGTGGGTCAGCGCGGCTCGGTGTTGGGCCCCGCGCCAGATGGCGTCCCGCGCCGTGATGTACTGCCGGGGCGAGAAGATGAGGGTGACGTTGAGCGTGACGCCGGCGGCGGCCAGTTCTTCCAGCGCCGCCAAGCCGCTGGGGGTGGCGGGCACTTTGATCATGCGGTTGCGATGGCCGCTGCTCCACTCCTTCCCCAGTGCGATATACTTTCGCACGCGTTCTTCCCGGGGCAGGTTGAGCTTGGGATCCTCGAGCAGCGGATCGAGCTCAAAACTGACATAGCCATCGTCGCCGCCCGTGCTCTCCCAGACTGGGTAGAACACTTCTTGTGCCTGGCGCACTAGCCGATCGGTCAGACGCCACGCGATTTGCTCATCGCTGAGGCCCTCCCCGAGCAGCCGGCTGATCTGGTCATCAAACCGACCGGTCTTGATCAAGTCCGCGATAATAATCGGGTTGGACGTGGCCCCGGTCACTCCCCAGCCGCGATTGCGTGCCACTTCGTCCGGATCGATCGAGTCCAGCCAAACTTTCGTGCCTGCGGCGATCAACGAGTGCAGCGGCGTCATCATACCGGTTTCCTTCGCGAATGACTCTTCCCCAAGTTGGTTTGGGTCACCAAAGTCCCTCTAAAGGAATTCTATCGCCAACAACTCGTTCAGGCTCTCAAAGCTGAGGCAATAAAGGGTACTTTCTTTTGCCGGCCGAGCGCCTTAAACTGCGTGCAGTCGTGAATCGTGGCAAGCATGCTCGCAGAAGGGTATGGATCATGATCAAGGCCTTCCTCGTGCTCGCGCTGGTGGTTGGGTTATGGTTTTCTTTGCCGGTCATCCCGGGGGCGGAGCGGCACGTGCGGACGCCGTTCCGTGTGGGCCGTTCCGTGGTGATGGCACCGCACGGCATGGTCGCCACTAGCCACCCCTTGGCGGCGCAGATTGGACTGGACGTGCTCAAGCGCGGTGGCAACGCCATCGATGCGGCTCTCGCAACCAATGCGGCCCTGGGCTTGATGGAGCCGATGAGTTGTGGCATCGGCGGCGACCTGTACGCCATTGTCTGGGACGCCAAAACGCAGAAGCTCTACGGCCTCAATGCCAGTGGCCGCTCTCCCTACCAGGCCACGCGTGCTTACTTCGCCAGCAAGGGCCTGGCGCAGATTCCCGAGACGGGTCCCCTGAGCTGGTCGGTGCCCGGCTGTGTCGATGGTTGGGACGAGCTGCGCCGCCGCTTCGGCACCCTGTCGTTCGCACAACTCCTGGAGCCGAGTATTCGCTATGCCGAAGAGGGATTTCCCGTCTCCGAAGTGATCGCCGACTACTGGCACACCGCGGAGCCGGTGCTGGGCCGCTCTCCCGATGCGGCCAAGACCTATCTGCCGGGCGGGCACGCACCCCGAGTTGGAGAGGTGTTCAAGAACCCCTTCCTGGCGCGCAGCTATCGCGAAATCGCCAAGCACGGTCGGGATGGCTTCTACAAGGGTCGCCTGGCCCAGGAAATGGTGGCGTTTTCGGAGAAACACGGCGGTCTGTTTACGTTGAAAGACTTCCTCGATCACACCTCGACTTGGGTGGAACCGGTCAGCAGCGGTTACCGTGGCTACAATATCTGGGAGCTGCCACCTCCGGGACAAGGGATTGTCGCTTTGCAAATGTTGAATCTCCTCGAAGGCTATGACCTCGCGAAAATGGGACCGCAATCGGCAGACTACTGGCACTTGTTCCTGGAAGCGAAGAAGATTGCCTTCGCCGACCGTGCCCGGTATTACGCGGATCCCGCCTTTGCCAAGGTGCCCACCGCCGAGCTGATTTCCAAGACCTACGCCGAGCAGCGGCGCAAGCTCATCGACCTGAAAAAGGCGCTCACCGGGATCGAGGCGGGGGACCCCAAACTGGGACAGAGCGAAACCGTCTATCTTTGTGCGGTGGATAAGGATCGGAATTGTGTGTCCCTGATCCAGAGCAACTACCACAGCTTCGGTTCCCAGCTCGTACCCGGTGACCTGGGCTTCGCCTTGCAAGATCGCGGCACGTTGTTCGCCCTGGATCCCAAGCATCCCAATGCGCTGGAGCCGCACAAACGGCCCTTCCACACGATCATCCCGGCTCTGGTGACGCGCGGGGGCAAACCGTGGTTGGTGTTCGGCGTCATGGGCGGCGACATGCAGCCGCAAGGGCACGTGGAAATCTTGTGCAACCTGATCGACTTCGGCATGAACGTGCAGGAAGCCGGAGAAGCGCCGCGGCTGGAACACCTCGGCTCGGCGACACCGACGGGCCTTCCCGGCAGTGCCGACGGCGGCACCGCCGTGGTGGAAGACGGCATTCCCCAGGCCGTCGTCGAGGAGCTGAGCCGCCGCGGGCATCAGCTAGCACGAACGCCGGCCAACAAGGGAGGCTACCAGGGCATCCTGATCGATCCCAAGTCTAACATGCTCCACGGCGGCTCAGAGGCACGCAAGGATGGCTGTGCGGTGGGCTACTGACAGGTTTGCTGTTGCGAACGCAACTGCGTCGCCAGGCCGTCCACGTACGGCGGCTTTTTGTGTCTCGGGTGGGGTGGACCTGACTTTTCGACTGGCCATTCCCAACACCCCTCGCACGGAGGTATTGATGGCTAAGCACCGCCCTCTGCGGTTCACACTGACTGTGACCATCACCGCGCTCATCATCGCGGTGTCGCTGTCCATCTTGGCCATCTCCTACTACGTGAGTGAGCGCTCGTTGCTGGAGCTGTCGAAGAACATGACGACTGAGATCTCCAAGGGCATCATCGAGAAGATCAAGGCCCTTTTGAGCTCGGCCGAGGAGGCGAATGCGGTCGTCAACCTGATGATCGCGCAGGGAACCCTCGATCCCAGCGACGGGCAGCGCACCCTGGATGTG